>OMWM01000093.1 GCA_900314775.1 uncultured Eubacteriales bacterium
CGCTGACCGGTGTTGATGATCAATTCCGCTGACCTCCTGATATATCATTTCATATGTAAAAGAATAACAAAACGGGCTCAGGCATTCAACCTGAACCCTATAATAATCGCCGCCGATATCAGTATCCCGCGTTGATCACTTCCCAGCTGCCCCCGTTTTTCCGTCCAAGGTACCAGTAAAATCCCGAATCCTCCACATCGGCTGCTCTGAATCCATCTGAAACCTTCGGCGTATGAAATGAGCTGTTGAATACAATCACCTGGTCATAGGCCGTACTAAATTCATCATTCAGTTCCTGCAAGGTATCGCTGCCGAAGTTCTCATCGGACGCATACGACAAAGTGTGAAGCGTATATCCTCTCCATTCGCTGCCCGAATGAAATTTTTGCTTAATCGTTTCCGCGGCCGCATCCATGTCCTCCCGGGTGTAAATTTCCGAATTTCCGTAATTTACCTGTACATCGGATACCACGCCCGGCCGTCCTCCCAGATATGACATAACAATAACCGCAATAAAGCCGATCGCCAGACAAACAAGGACAATCAGCGCCAGAACATGAAAGAAATTCAGCGCCCTGAATCCCTTCGAATCATGTTTCTTTATTTTCATTGCATCCTCCATTCTGCCTGAAATATTATTAATCGCTTGACATTTTGCATCAGTCCTGAATCATTGCTGTCAATAATAATACCATTTGGAAAAAGAAAAAGTTTCCTGATTCTGAAAATCATGAAACCTATTCGGGGAAAGAATGGTTTTAAATATGAAAACGCAAAAAATATATTTGGAGGCTGTTTATGAAAAAAAGGTTATATGTTCAGTTTTTACGGCAGTTATTGCTGCCGCCATGCTCTGCGGATGTGTTAAACCAGATGATAAAACCATCACTGTCAAAGATGCCGCCATTCCGACGCTGTATTCTGCTCTTGGAGATGAGTGGAAAATCACAGGGCATGCTGCTGCCACAGAAAATGGTGTAACCAGCAAGACGCTGACCTACGGGGACGGTGATGTCAGCCGGGAAGATGTGACCGAATACATTGTGGATCTGTGCGATAACGAGGGCTACACAGTCATCGATGGCACAGAGGATGCCAACGACAGTTCCATCGAAATGATAGCCGGCGCCGCAATCGATATGGGAGACGGCAATATTGTGATCGTCTCCGCCGACTGGACCAGTTCGGAAACGACGATTGAATACCAGTACGGTAAAGGCACGCTGACCCCTTACCAGTAGGGTCATGAAAAAGGCGGCGGCCATAAGCTGCCGGGTTCGCAAACAGCAGGCTTTGGGATATAATGGGTTCACCGGATATAAACAACAGGATGCAGACAAAGTTAAATGAAGGATACGATCATGTCAGACACTTATCGATCAACCGGCCGCCGCAATAAAATGGCGCATTACCATCTGCCGGGACTCTTTGAATTTTATGATTTTTACAAGGTATTTCTGCCGCTTTACAGGCAGCACAGGGAATATTTCTACGACTGGTGCGAGATCGGCTCGATTTACGGTTCGCCCGCGGACTGCATCTGGAGCGGCGGCCGGCTCGGCGCCGAGCGGGACAATCCGCATGAAGTGCTGGCACTGACGCGGAAATACGGGATTTCGGCGCGGCTTACCTTCAGCAATTCGCTGCTTCGCCCGGAGCATCTGACCGACCGGAAATGCAATGCCATCTGTGCTTTATTTGCCGAAAGCCGCGAGCCGCAAAACGGCGTCATCGTCCATTCCGATCTGCTCCTTCACTATCTGCGTGAAAAATATCCGCAGCTCTACTACGTCTCTTCGACGACCACGGTGCTCACAGATTTCCGGCAGTTTGCGGCTGAGCTTCGGCGGGATGAATTCCGGTACACTGTTGCCGATTTCCGTCTGAACAAAGATTTTCCGGACCTTGAGAAGCTGCCGCAGTCTCTGAAAGATAAAGCGGAATTTCTGTGCAATGAGTGCTGCTGGCCCGGCTGCCGGGACAGGAAGCAATGCTATGAAGCGGTGAGCGCAGAAGTGCTGGGGGAGGACAGACCGATCCATGTATGCAGGGCGCCGCATGCCGAAGAGGGGTACCGCTTTTCAAGAGCCATGCAGAATCCGACATTTATCAGCATCGAAGATATTCAAAAGCGCTACCTTCCGATGGGATTTTCTGAATTTAAAATTGAAGGGCGCAGTCTTGGCAGCGCCCTGCTTCTGGAATTTCTGCTGTATTACATGACCAAACCGGCATATCAGCTGCGCGTCAGAGAAGAGATCTATCTGGAAAATACACTGGATCTTTTCTGAGCTGCATGCGGCTTCCGTTTTGATCCGAAATTCTTACCGGTCCGAACCATATCGCGATCGAGTAGGAGGGGGTGATTAGCCCCCGTCCTCTCACAGCACCGTACGTACCGTTCGGTACACGGCGCTTTCAACAGTTTACATGCAGAGACTGGTAGTATTCAGTGAGATCAAAGAACCCGCTGGCTATCAGTCTTTTCTTAGT
>OMWM01000091.1 GCA_900314775.1 uncultured Eubacteriales bacterium
TCTGAAGGGATGTTAGAAGTGTTGCCCGAATTGTATAGCTATCCGTTTTAAGCGACTAAAAAAATTAATTTCGTGTCCAATATTTGTTGACTACTGCAGTTTATTGATAATCTGCAGGAAGTAACCTATACTTTTATTAACAATGCGGCGTTTAATGGAGGGGTTGAAATGTTAAAGAAAATCCGCTGGCAGGAGCTGGCTGCAGCTGTGCTGATAGCACTTTTCGGTGTCCTGATGTTCATAAAGCCGGATCTGACGGTCCTTACGCTGACGAAATACGTGGGGCTTGTTTTGACTGCTGTCGGCATCGTGTTTATTCTTGCTTATTTCGTGCGGCGCAGTGCACCGCCGGTAGGATATGATCTTGCCATCGGCCTGATCGTCACGCTGATCGGCGCCTATATTTATCTGGAAGCGGATGTTGTGGATGACAGCCTGCCGCAGCTGCTCGGCGCTTTCATTATCATCAGCGGTATCATGAAGGTGCAGAAAGCGGCAAATATGCACCGTATGGGATTCACGTCATGGATTAATGTATTTATCTTTTCGATGATCAATACGCTGATCGGCTTTATCGTCGTTTTAAACCCGTTTTCCTCGGTAGAGTGGCAGATGCGGGCGACGGCGGCCGGCCTTGTCTTCAGCGGCGCTGTCGGCGTCGTGTTCGTGATTTTCATGGCAGCCAAGGTGCGTGATTTTGAGGTCAACGGCAAGGGCGGCAAGGCGGCCGGTGCGGCAAGTTCGCAGGAGGACTTTGATTATGACGAGGATCTCTCCCGCGAGGCACCGGAGAAAGAAAAGCGGCGCTGGAAGAAGGACCGCACGGATAATGCCGGGCCGATGGAAAATGTGACGGCGGCGCAGGAGATGGATATTCAGCCGGATGACGGTGCGGCGCAGGAGAGCGCGGCATCGGAAGCGGCGGAAGATGCGGCAGCACCGCAGAATGCGGCAGCGCAGGATGGCGGTGCATCGCCGGAGGATAAGGCAGAGGCATCTGCCGCAGAGACACAGGCAGACAGCCGGGAACAGGACTCTGCCGATGAGTGAGGAAGAACTGACCTTTAAAGACGGCCTGCAGCACGGCACACCGATCGCGCTGGGCTACCTTTCCGTTTCGTTTTCGTTTGGAATCGCAGCCGTGGCGGATGGGATACCGTGGTGGCAGGCCGTCCTGATTTCACTGACCAATCTGACATCCTCCGGACAGTTCGCCGGGATCGGCATCATTGCAGCGGGCGGCTCTTATCTGGAGATGATGCTGACGGAGCTTGTCATCAATCTGCGCTATGCCCTGATGTCTATTTCTCTTTCACAGAAACTTTCGCCGGATTTCGGGCTGGGATACCGCCTGACGCTCGGCCATGTCAACACGGATGAGATTTTCGCGGTGGCGATGAGCCGGCGCGAGGAGATCAATCCGCGCTATCTGTTCGGCCTGGCGCTGCTGCCGTATATCGGCTGGAGCGGCGGCACACTGATCGGCGGCGTCTGCGGCGACATTCTGCCGCATTCGATCACGCAGGCACTGTCCGTCATGATCTACGGCATGTTCCTCGCCATCATCGTACCGGCGATGAAACAGGACCGTCCGACCATCGCGGTTGTCCTGATCGCCGTGGCGATCAGCTGCCTGATCTATTACCTGCCGGCACTTGACTTTATCACGTCCGGTTTTTCCATTATCATCTGCGCGGTAGCGGCATCGGCCTTCGGCGCACTGTTTTTCCCGCGGGAGAAGGAGGCGGAAAATGGCGCATAATTACTGGATTTATCTGCTCGTCATGTTTGCCATGACCTACCTTGTCCGCGTTCTGCCGCTCGTGCTGGTCAGAAGCCGGATCAGCAACACATTCATACGGTCATTTCTCTACTATATCCCGTATGCGGTGCTGGCGGCGATGACGTTCCCCGCGGTGTTTTACACGGCCGGCAATACGGCAGCCGCGGTCGGCGCGGTGGCGGTCGGCATCATCGTATCCCTCTGTGGCGGCAATCTGGTGACGGTGGCGCTGTCGGCCAGCGCGGCAGTCTACGTGATTTCGCTGATTTTGTAAAAAAACAAAATTTTTCCATAAAATCAGTTGACAAAATGATTCAGATATTGTAATATAAATTTCGTCGTCAAGAGCGATCGTGCCCAGATAGCTCAGTCGGTAGAGCAGGGGACTGAAAATCCCCGTGTCACTGGTTCGATTCCGGTTCTGGGCACACCTTATGCAGGTGTGGTTCAATGGTAGAACATCAGCCTTCCAAGCTGAATACGTGAGTTCGATTCTCATCACCTGCTGACTGATATGCGCGAGTGGCTCAGTTGGTGGAGTACGACCTTGCCAAGGTCGGGGTCGCGGGTTCGAGTCCCGTCTCGCGCTCTTGTAAAACCGGTATCCTGCAGGATGCCGGTATTATTTTTCTCCCAATAAAAAAGGAAGAGATCGAGAGGATCTCTTCCTTTTTTTGTGGCCAGAATAACTTTTGCAATGCGCCATAAGCGGCATTACTCGTTTCCGATGCGGACGATCCGTCCCTGCCGGACGGCGGATTTCCGGTGGGCGATGGTCAGCACTGTGCGCCCCTGTGATGCGTTCTGCAGAGCCTGGCTGATCCGTGCCTCGGTGGCGGCATCCAGGTTCGCGGTTATCTCATCGAGCAGCAGCAGCTGCGGGTCCTTTACAATGGCCCGCGCAATGGAAAGAAGCTGAAACTGACCGTTCGAAAAGGCGGCCTGCGTGCACGGCGTATCGAGGCCTTCCGGCAGAGCCTGCACGGTACCGAGCAGACCGGTAAGCTGCAGTGCCCATTCCGCGTCTTCTCTGGAGACGGAAGGATCGCCGAGCGTGATCTGATCCAGAACAGAGCCCGGGATCATCTGGAACTGCTGCTGTACATAGCCGTAGAGGCTCCTCTTTTGGCTGCTTTGGATGACAGCGGGATTTTGACCGAACAAGCGGACCGTGCCGGATGACGGCGTATAAAGGCCGAGGAGCAGGCGCATCAGCGTGCTCTTGCCGGAGCCGGTGCGGCCGGTGATGGTGATATTCTCGCCGCGCATGACCTGCATGGAAAAACCAGTGAGGATGTCCGGATCGCTGTCGTAGTGAAAGCAGACATCGCTGAATTCCACAGCCGGCACATCGGATGCGGACGCCGCGGCCGCTTCTGGCGCTGCGGCATTTTCCGGCGCCTCCTCT
>OMWM01000090.1 GCA_900314775.1 uncultured Eubacteriales bacterium
TGATCTTGTTAATGCAAAGGACAAAAGTCAGTATAAGGCGGATGGAAAACTGCATGAGCAGGAACGGGATGTGACCAAATTCCTGAAGAAAGACAATCTCACTGTGGTAATGGCCGGATTTGAACATCAGACGAAGGCAGAAAAATTCATGCCTCTGCGGCAGATCGGATATGATGGTGCAGGCTATCGCGCGCAGTTGCTTGATAAGAATATTAACCGGGCATATCCGGTGATTACTCTTGTTCTTTATTTTGGGCTAAAGCCGTGGCCATACAGTCAGCACCTCACTGATGTACTTGATATTCCTGAGTCCTACAAACCATTTGTGAGTGACTACGAAATGAAAAATTTGTTTCAGGTAGCTTTTCTGAAACCGGAGCAGGTGAAGTGGTTTAAAAGTGATTTCCGGTATGTGGTGGATTATTTTGTCCAAAAGAGATTGACAGACGACTATAAGCCAAGTGCCGAGACAATCGATCATGTTGACGCGACTTTGAAATTAATGTCTGTGCTGACAGACGATGAAAGATTTGAAGATGTAATAGCAGATCTTTCAAAGAAGAAAGAAGGTGTTAATATGTGTGACGTTCTGGATAGAGTTGAAAACAGGGGCATAGAAAAAGGAATGGCACAGGGGTACGACAAGGCACAGCATGAAGCTGTCGTGAGAATGCTTGGAATTGGCAAATTCAGCAAAGAGGATATTGCTGCGGCTTTGGGAATTACAGTGGATGCTGTTGAACGCATTGAACAGCAGGAGATGAGTTTGTCGTAAATACAAGGGCTATCCACTATCTATATGGCCGTGAAAGATTTGAGAGAGGACGTATCACATGCCGGGAGTTGGCACACTTGTAAATGCTATAGCTATCATTGCTGCCGGGGCGACCGGCTGTCTTGCCGGAAACAAAATTCCGCAGAAAATGCAGGACACGCTGATGAAGGCGAATGCGCTGGCCGTCCTCTTTCTCGGTGTTGCCGGCGTGATAGCGAAGATGCTGACTATCTCGGACGGTTCTCTTTCTACCAGCGGCACGATGATGATGGTGATCAGTCTGGCGCTTGGCGCAGTGGTCGGCGAGCTGCTGGATATTGAAGAAAAATTTAATACGTTTGGCGAATGGCTGAAGGTGAAGACGGGAAATGCCCGCGACAAGAATTTTGTGAATGCTTTTGTCACGGCCTCGCTCACTGTCTGTATCGGTGCCATGGCCGTCATCGGCTCGATCCAGGACGGCATGTATGGCGACCACTCAATCCTGTTCGCCAAAGCGGTCATGGACTTTATCATCGTTCTGGTGATGTCTGCCTCGATGGGGAAGGGCTGTGCGTTCTCGGCAATTCCTGTGGCTGTTGTACAGGGCTGCATGATGGCTCTTGCCCGGCTTCTGCAGCCGCTCATGACCGATGCCGCGATGACAAATCTGTCTCTTGTGGGATCCGTTCTGATCTTCGCCGTGGGTGTCAATCTCCTGTGGGGCAAGAAGGTGAGAGTCGCTAATCTCCTGCCGGCGCTGGTTGTTGCTGTGGTCATGGCGTATATTCATATCTGAGTGGTTATAATTTTGAAGGCTAAAGTCACGCCGCCCGGGAATGAGCTCCGGTGCGGCGTGCTTTTTTTCTGCCTGAGGCCAAAGTACGACAATTCGTATCCTGGATTGCATATGATGTTGTCAGCATAAAAAACGGCTGGCACATGAGTGTGCAGAACAGGAGGAGCGGTATGAGTATGAGAAAGCGGATGCTGGCAATGTTCGTCTGCGGTGTGGTTCTTCTTTCGGGGTGCGGATCGACATCGCCCCATACACAGAAGACGGACGGGGTGACGATGTCTGTCGGGCAGGGACAGACATCAACAGCTTCAGGCGCGGCAGCGGCAGATGCAGCCGGTTCCGAGGCGGTGGCAGCTTCCTCGGCACCGGCTGCCGCGCAACAGGAGCTGAAGCTGGTGGAGACGGGATATTACATCGATGCGCCGAGCGCCTACAGCCCGAACTGTTATGTCACCTTCTGCGCGAAGGTCACTAATCCGAATAAGGACCTCGCGGCGTATTTCCCGACGGTCACGGCGACAGCGAAGGCGGATGACGGCTCGATTCTCGGTACAGAGGATCAGACGGGCATGTACATCATGCCGGGTGACACGGTTGTTCTTTCAAGCATGATGGACACGGGAACAAGTGTGCCGGCGACAATTGATTTCACCATGAAGCCGGCTAGCTATGTTCCGGCATCAACGGTCAATGCTCCGTCGTCTTCAGAGTTTACGATTGATAACGTGTCGGAGGTCCCTTCGACTCTGGGAACCAAGGTCACTGGTCAGGTGACCTACAACGGCACGCAGTCCTGCGATCAGATCGGCCTGACGACGGTCTACAAGCAGGGTGGGCAGATCGTCTACGCGGCCACGACGTATGTGAGCAGCCCGGTAGTCGGAACGCCGACTGCCTTTGAGATTAATCCGCTGAGTGAGGATATCCCGGCGCATGACGCCATTGAGGTGTCCGCGCAGTACTGGGGATGAAACTCGGTAAGTGAAAAGCCGGCCTTCGGGCCGGCTTTTCGTCTGTTCGGGATCGAATATAAACAATACGTCATCTGAGAGTGTGCAGGATGAGTTATGGTTTCATGTTTGGGAATAGTATACAGTCACGAATAGCAGAGCAGCTTCAGGTAGACGCTCTGTAAAAAGACCCGGGAATTTAGTATAATCAGCTTAATAAAGATCGGAGGGCACGCGCATGGCAGTGCAGCGGTTAAAGCTCAGGATGCTCTACATTTATCAGATCCTGATGGAGGAGACAGATGAGGAACACATCCTGACGGCGGGAGAATTGATCGATCGTCTGAAGGCGAGGTATGGCGTAGAGGACGATCGGCGCAGCGTGTACGGGGACATCGATACGCTGATTGAGTTCGGCGTGGATGTCATCAAGGTGAAGGGAAATGATCACGGCTACTATATCGGCGAGCGCCAGCTGGAGCCGGCTGAGCTGAAGATTCTGGTGGACGCGGTCCAGGTATCCAAGTTTCTGACGCAGAAGAAGTCTGAGCAGCTGATCCGGAAGCTGGAATGTCTGACAAGCAGACCACTCGCAAAGCATTTGCAGGAACAGGTCGTTCTGACGGCCCGTCCGAAGGCAAAGAACGAGACGGTCTTCTACAACATCGATGCGATTCACACGGCGATTTATAAGAACAGGCAGATTCAGTTTCAGTACGCAGAGTGGACGGTGCAAAAGGAGTACCGC
>OMWM01000089.1:0-3237 GCA_900314775.1 uncultured Eubacteriales bacterium
GCCAGGATCAAACTCTCATGTTAAAAGATTTTGACCGGTCAGAAAAACACTCGCTTTTCTTTCCCGTTCTTTACTTGGTTTTTGTTCTTGAATAATTCTTATAAAGAATTTTCGGGATCATCTTATTATTGAATTGTCAATGTTGATCTCGTTGACATTTTTCGCGTCAACTCATTTATATTAACACAGTCATAAGACTGTGTCAATACCTTTCCTTCAGATTTTTTAAAAATTTTTAAAAGATCTGAACGGAGAAGGAGGGATTTGAACCCTCGCGCCGCGTGAACGACCTACACCCTTAGCAGGGGCGCCTCTTCGACCTCTTGAGTACTTCTCCAGGGCTGCCTTTCCAACAGTGCAATAATTATTATATTCTCCGAAAAGACTTTTGTCAATCATTTTTTTGATAATAATAATAATGCCTGCTTATAGCTCTGATTTATCGTATACAGGTAGCTTTCTGAAAGGCGGCGGGCTTGCAAAAACGCTGTTAAGATCAGCATAATTGTACCGGTATATAATGGAAGAAAATATCTCAAAGAACTGATCGGTCAGTTCCGTTTGCAGAGACCATCTTGTTTTGAGATGATTTTTGTCGATGACGGAAGTCATGACGGAACAGGTGCAGCCCTCGAAAAGTATAAAAGCCGGGAATCTTTTCCGATTACGGTATTTCATCAGGAAAATCAGAGCGTCAGTGCCGCGCGCAATATGGGCATGGAACTGGCACATGGCCGCTATATTACTTTTATCGACGTGGACGATGCCGTTTCGCCGGATTATATCCAGTCGCTTCATGACTGCATTAAAATGAATGCGGACGTATACGTTTTTCTTTCCCGTCGCGTAAGACAGGCGGAGAGAAACGTTCCGGCAAAGCAGCCGGACCAACCGGGACCAAAGCCGGTCGGCAGCATCACACAGCTTCATCAGTTCATCGAAGACCCGACGAAACTAGGCATATACAATCTTCTTCTGAAACGTTCATTTCTGGCCAGCTATACAATCCGCTATGCAGTCGGCTATAAATATTATGAAGATTATGATTTTCTGCTGCAGGTATTTGCGCAGGCTGACAAGATCGAGCAGCTGAATAAAATTCTGTATGATTACATTCTCCGTGAAGGTTCGGCCATGAACCGTTTCACAGCAGACCGGATCAACTGTCTCCGCCTCATGAAAGAAAAAGAAAAATGGCTTGATGAAAAGGCGCCGGATTTTGCTCCGGAATTCCGCAGGTGGTTCGTGGCGCGTCTTTACTGGTCTGTGCTCTGGCAGGCGGCGCTCACCTTTCCGACGTTGAAGGAATTCGAACAGTTTGCAAGCTATACAGGTGCACCATTCTATCTGAAAAAACTCAGCAGCTATCCTGATCGCCTCGTCCGGATCAGTTCCCGCGTTTTTCTTGTCTCACGGCCGCTTTACCGTCTTGCCGTACAGGCAGCCGGCAGAAGCAGAAGCCGCGTAGAAACCGTACATTTCAGAGATATACGCAAGGATTTCCACCAGCATATTGATTATTACAGAGACTGATCGGAAGAAAGGAACCAAATCGTGAAAAAGATATTGGTATATGGTATGACGGATAATCCAGGCGGCATTGAAACATACCTCCTGAATTTTTTCCGCAGAGTACAAGACAGAGATGTCCATCTTGACTTTGTCACTGATTTTCCACAGGTGGCCTATGCCGCGGAGTTTGAAAAAGGCGGCGCCAGAATCTACTATATCCCGGCCAAGAGCAGGGGACTGGTCAGACAGTGGCGCGCGATGCACCGGATTCTGCGCAAACACCCGGAATACCAGACGGTTTATTTTAACGTGCTCGATGCCGGCGGTGCGCTTACGATGCTTGTCCCGTTTCTGATGGGGCGGCGCGTTGTCGTGCACAGCCATAACGGCGCCACGGATAAGAAACGCCTCCATAGGCTCTGCCGGCCGCTGCTCAAAATCGTATCAAGTCACTATGCTGCCTGCTCGAAGGTTGCCGCGGACTACATGTTCGGCAATACGAAGCTGCCGGTTCTGATTATCCCGAACGTCATTGATACGGCTGCCTATGCCTACAACCCGCAGCTGCGTGAGGCAAAACGCAGCGAACTCGGTGTACAGGACAAACTGGTCATCTGCCATGTCGGCCGCATTTCCAATCAGAAAAACCCGTTCGGCCTGATCGATATTTTCTCGGAAATCCACCGGAAAGACAGTAATGCTGTTCTCCTGTCCGTAGGCGACGGAGAACTGGCCGACGAATTTCACGTATATATACAAAAAAAACAGCTGGGAGACGCCGTACACTGTCTCGGCCGGCGCAGCGATGTCGCGGAGATTCTACAGGCGGCGGATGTCTTCCTGCTGCCTTCCTTCTATGAAGGCCTGGGGATCGTGGCGATCGAAGCGCAGGCGGCCGGTCTTCCTTGCGTGATTTCCAATTCGATCCCACCAGAAGTAATCTGTACGGATCATGTGACTTCACTATCACTGAAGCTGCCGCCGGCGAAATGGGCGGATGAAATTCTTCGTGCAGCACGTCTGCCGCGTGAAGATACGTCTGCGCAGCTGAAAAAGGCCGGTTTTGACATCTCCTGCAGTGCGCAGATGGACCGCAGGCTGATCAGAATGTTCCGTTGACTTCATTTCTTTTAAAAAATGCCGGTGCTTTCTTTGATATGTACTTTCTTATTGGTTTTGTCAAGCAAAGAGGGTACATATCATCTGCACCGGCATTTTCTTAATATCAGACCTTGCGGTATTTCTTCAAAGTTTCATCGTAAAGATAATTACCTTCCTTATCTATAACGACAATCACCGGCATATTTTCCACCTCCAGACGGCGGATGGCTTCCGTGCCGAGATCATCATAGGCAATCACCTGTGAAGACTTGATGCATTTTGAAAGAAGCGCGCCGGCACCGCCGACAGCGGCAAAATAAACAGCGCCGTTCCGGCATACGGCATCGCGCACCGCCTGCGATCTTCTTCCCTTGCCGATCATTCCCCGGAGGCCGAGGTCGAGCAGTTCCGGTGCATATTTGTCCATGCGGCTGGCCGTTGTCGGACCGGCCGAACCGATCACGCGGCCTTCTCTTGCCGGAGACGGACCCATATAGTAGATTACCTGTCCCTCCAGCGGGATCGGCAGTTTCTCGCCCGCGCGCAGCGCCTCGTACATACGCTTGTGCGCGGCATCCCTTGCCGTGTAGATCGTGCCTGTAAGATATACCATATCTCCGGCCC
>OMWM01000089.1:3260-6569 GCA_900314775.1 uncultured Eubacteriales bacterium
AGAATTCCCGTGTGACATGCCGGTTAACGTGGCAGCAGATGTTGACGGCTACCGGCAGACCTGCAATATGTGTCGGATATTTCTCTATATTTACCGCAAATGCGGTTACCGTACCGCCGAGTCCGGCCGGTCCGATGCCCAGTTCGTTGATGCGGTTTCTCAGTTCTTCTTCGAGCTGCGCCGTCTGCGGGTCCTCCGCGTGCCTGCCGCACTCCCGTGTCAGCGCATGTTTGGCCATAATGGCACATTTTTCAAAATCACCGCCGATGCCGACACCGACAACCATCGGCGGACATGCATTCGGCCCCGCCTCATCCACGGCGGAAATAACGGCATTCTTCACGCCTTCGATTCCATCGGCCGGCTTCAGCATGAAAATCTTGCTCATATTCTCGCTGCCGAACCCCTTCGGCGCCAGTGTCAGACGGATATGGCTGCCCGGCACGAGCCGCGTATGAATAACCGCCGGCGTATTGTCCTTCGTATTGATGCGCTCCAGCGGATCGCTGACGACAGACTTGCGCAGATATCCTTCCGTATATCCTTCCCGCACGCCTTCATTGACAGCATCTTCAAAATATCCGCCGGTGATATGCACATCCTGTCCGATCTCTGCAAATACCACCGCCATGCCGGTATCCTGACAGATCGGGATCATATCTTCTCCGGCAATCCGCGCATTTTCCTGCAGCTGCCCGATAATCTTCCGGCCGAGCGGCGACTGTTCCTCCCTGGCTGCACGTGCAAAAGCCTCTTTCATATCCGGCGCAATCATGTGCGCGGCGCTTATGCACATCTCTTTTATATTCCGCGTAATCACGCTGCAATCGATTTCTCTCATCGTAAGCCTCCAGACCTGCTTATTTGTTTCCTGTTTATCATAACATATTGAAAATGTAAAATATATTTTTTATAATGTGTAATATTAAAATGTACAAAGTGCAGCGGAGGTGTTTTCATGAATAACGTGTTCCGGCAGTCCGGCCGGCGCCTTGTTGCTTTTGCGGGCTGGTTTGCCTGTGCCGTTGCCATCGGCATCATATGCGGTCTGACAGGATGTGCCTTTTCCTGGTGTGTCACGAATGCCACGGGATTTCGCACCGCGCATTCCTGGATGGTTTTTCTGCTCCCGCTTTCCGGCCTGATCATCGTCTATATGTACAGGCGGAGCGGTGAATATAAGACGAGAGGTACGAACCTCGTGCTCGCATCGATCAATGAGAGTGAGCACATTCCTTTCCGGCAGGCGCCGCTGATTTTCATCTCGACGGTCATCACGCACCTGTTCGGCGGTTCCTCCGGCCGTGAGGGAGCAGCGCTCCAGCTCGGCGGCAGCATCGCGCAGAATATCGGGCGTGTTTTGCATATGAATGATGAGGATGTCCGGACGATTACCATGTGCGGTATGAGTGCCTGCTTCTCGGCGGTATTCGGCACGCCGCTGGCGGCTGCCATTTTTTCCATGGAAGTCATCAGTGTCGGGATCATGCACTATGCGGCGATCGTGCCCTGCGTGGTATCTTCCTTTACCGCATCCCTGGTTGCCCGGCAGCTGGGATTTGTCAGTGAGGTCTATGTGCTGCCGGAAATTCCGGTTTTTGCACCGGGTACCGCGATCATCACGGTCCTGCTTGCGATTATTTTTGCGCTGGCGAGTATCCTGTTCTGCCGCGTGCTCTATGGATCGGAAGTTATATTTTCCCATATCCGGAATCCTTATCTGCGTGTGATGCTCGGCGGTGCTCTTGTGGCGGCGCTGTCCGTGCTCCTTGGCACGCAGGATTACCTGGGTACGAGCATTCCGCTGCTCGCCTCCTGTTTTACCGGTGCCGCGATTCCGCTGTATGCGTTCGCGCTCAAATTGCTTTTCACCGCGCTGACGCTGAGTTCCGGTTTCAAGGGCGGCGAGATTGTGCCAAGCTTTGTTGTCGGCGGCACGCTCGGTGCGGCGCTTGCCGGCCTGTTCGGCCTGCCGACCGGCCTCTTTGCGGCCTGCGGCGTGATCGGCCTTTTCTGCGGCGTCACGAACTGCCCGATTACATCGCTGCTGATCGCCTTCGAACTGTTCGGTTTCAAGGGCATGCCGTATTTTGCGATCACCATCGCCGTCAGCTACATGCTGTCTGACTACTACGGCCTGTATTCCACGCAGCGGATTTTATATTCGAAATTCAGCGACCGCAGAATCAATGAGAAGACTAAAAAATAAGGAGATGATAGAATGGCATTCAATCCGAAGAACCTTGTTCACCTGAAGGATCGCAAGAACATTTTCAAACAGGAGCATCCGAAGTTCTGGAACTTCTTTGCCACCCAGTGGCGCGATCTGATCCAGGAAGGAACCGTTCTGGATGTGAAGTTCACGCTTCCGGACGGACAGGTCAAGGAAGCACGCATGAAGATGAGTCCGAATGACATCAAGACCGTCGACATGTTCCTGAACAGAACGAAAGAGAAAAAGTAAAATAAAAAATATCCGTTTTCATTTCCGCCAAAGCAGATGAAAACGGATATTTTTTTATCCCTTGTAATGTCTCTCGTACGGCTCCCAGGTGCGTTCGCTGATGATGTAGCGCGGCCGCTGCTTCGTCTCCAGATAGATGCGGCCGATATATTCGCCGATCACACCGATTGCCAGCAGCTGAATGCCGCCCAGAAAACAGACGATGCACACGAGCGAAGCCCATCCGACGACCGTCTTGCCGATTGCCGCCATCACAATTGCCCAGATGATGCCGATGAAACCAAGTACGCTGACGATGATGCCCGTCACCGCGATGATGGAAATCGGTTTTGCGGAAGTGGACGTAATCCCGTCAAAAGCCAGCTTCAGCATCTTCATAAACGGATAGTGCGATTTGCCGGCCGCCCGCTCGTGCCGTTCATAATAGACCTTGGCACTCGGAAACCCGACGATCGGAACCATACCGCGCAGGTAGATATTGACCTCATGAAAATCCGCCAGCTCATCCAGCGCCCGCGCACTGATCAGACGGTAATCCGCGTGATTGTACACAACCTCCGCGCCCATCCTGCGCAGCAGCTTGTAATAGGATTCCGCCGTAAAACGTTTGAAAAATGTATCCGTAGAGCGGTCGGAGCGGACACCGTATACGATCTCCGCGCCATCCAGATACGCATCCACCATTTTGTCCATCGCCGCGATATCATCCTGCCCGTCGCAGTCAATGGAAATCGTTATGTCGCAGTGTTCCTTTGCCTCCATCAGGCCGGCCAGCACGGCATTCTGGTGGCCGCGGTTGCGGCTCTGCGATATGCCGATATAATGCGGGTCTTTCCGGGAAAGCT
>OMWM01000087.1 GCA_900314775.1 uncultured Eubacteriales bacterium
TATAATGAGCGTCATGCTTTGAAGTTACTTTGAACCGCCGTATGCCGAACGGCACGTACGGTGGTGTGAGAGGGGAGTTAAATCTCCCCTACTCGATTTTTACCGGGCAGTGCCCAGTATCTTATGTTCGATATACCATGCCGCCCCGTCCCGGCTGCAGTCCGGGGCCGTATCATCCGCCTGCCGGATCAGCTCCGGGTCGGCATTGCCCATGGCGACGCCGAGACCGGCAAAGCGCAGCATCTCGAGATCGTTCAGGCTGTCCCCGAAGGCGGCCGTCTGGCTCTGCGCAAGGCCGAACCGGCCGGCCAGATAGGCGCAGGCAGCAGCCTTGCTCACGCGGCTGTCCGCGACTTCCAGGTTGAATGAGGAAGAAGCGGTGATATAGAGTCCGCCGATGGCAGACAGTGCCTTGTGCATGCTGCGGCGCTGCTGCGGGTCCGGGACGATGATATTGAAGCCTTCTATGGAACCGGCCAGACGGCGGATCAGAGAAGGCATGTCATCGGCCGGGCGGCGTGTGGACTGCACATACCGGCGGTGCCAGCTGCCTTCCGGTGCGGAAAGCGGATTTTCCCACCGGCGCCGGTCTGCATAAGCATTTCCCTCACTGAACACCTCGCAGGAGACGCCGGCATCGCAGAGAATTTCCAGGATCCGGCGCGTCTTGTCCGCGTCCAGGTCGCACGCGTACAGGCGGCGGCCGCTTTGCAGGTCGAAAATGCTGGAACCGTTGGAAGTGATGGCATACCGGAAGAAGGGGATGTCCTGCGTACCCGCGGGCAGTGCGCAGCGCGGGCGGCCGGTGGCCGGCACGATCCGGATGCCGCGGCCATCCGCCATCTGCAGAACCTGCAGCGTGTACGGTGAATACTGTTTGTCCGGGCCAAGCAGCGTACCGTCCAGGTCCGCCGCAATCATTCTGATGTCTGGATACATGTTGTTTTCCTCCGGAAATATTATACAATATTGTATGTTTTGCGGAAATATTCTGTTTTATTTTAAACGCCTCTGAGCTATAATAAAACTAACAGAATAAGGAGGTTGATTCCCATGGGATATCTTGAAAATTACAGATACTGGCTCGAGGATCCTTATTTCGACGAGGATACCAAGGCAGAGCTGCGCAGTATCGGTAACGATGACAATGAGATAAAAGAGCGTTTCTACAGAGATCTTGAGTTTGGTACAGCCGGCCTTCGCGGCATTATCGGCGCCGGCACCAACCGTATGAATGTCTACACGGTGCGCAAGGCAACGCAGGGTCTTGCCAATTATATCATCAAACAGAACGGCCAGGATAAGGGAGTTGCAATCTCCTACGATTCGAGAAGAATGTCGACCGAATTTGCCGATGTCGCAGCGCTGTGCCTGGCAGCCAACGGCATCAAAGCCTATGTATTCGAGAGTCTTCGCCCGACCCCGGAGCTTTCCTTCGCGGTCCGCTATCTCGGATGCATCGCCGGCATCAACATCACGGCCAGCCACAACCCGCCGGAATACAACGGATACAAGGTTTACTGGGAAGACGGCGCGCAGATCACGCCGCCGCATGATACAGGTATCATGGCAGAGGTCAAGGCGGTAACGGATTACAGCACCGTGAAGACGATGGATAAGGAATCAGCCAGAGTGGCGAACCTTTACAGAATCATCGGTGCGGAAGTCGACGATGCCTACATGGCTGAACTGAAGAAACAGATCAAGAATCCGGATATCATCAGAGATTATCAGGATCAGATCAAGGTTGTCTATACACCGCTTCACGGCACCGGCAACGTACCGGCACGCCGTATCCTCAGGGAAGCAGGTTTTGAGCATGTATATGTTGTGCCGGAACAGGAGAAACCGGACGGAGAATTCCCTACGGTAAGTTACCCGAACCCGGAAGCAGAAGAAGCGTTTGATCTTGGACTCAAGCTTGCGAAGGAAGTGGATGCGGATCTGGTTCTTGCCAATGATCCGGATGCGGACCGTCTCGGTGTCCGTGTCAAGGACAGCAATGGCGTTTATCATACCCTGACGGGCAATATGTCCGGCTGCCTTCTTGCAGAATACACGATCAGCCAGATCGCCGCGAAACAGGGCATTCCGGCTGACGGCGCACTGATCAAGACCATCGTTACGACGAATATGGCCGATGCGATTGCAAAAGCCTATCATGTCAATCTGATCGAGTGCCTGACGGGCTTCAAGTACATCGGACAGCAGATTCTGAAATTCGAGACGACAGGCAAGGGAACCTACCTGTTCGGCTTCGAGGAGAGCTACGGCTGCCTGATCGGAACCTATGCCCGTGACAAGGATGCGATCGTAGCGGATCTGGAGCTCTGCGAGGCAGCAGCTTATTACCGTTCGAAGGGCATGAATCTCTGGGATGCCATGCTCGAGATGTACGAGAAGTACGGCTATTATAAAGATGCCGTTCAGTCCATCACACTGGCCGGTATCGAAGGCCTTTCGAAGATCCAGGAGATCATGGATCGTCTGCGCAAGGAACAGCCGAAGGAGATCGGCGGATACAAGGTCCTTGCGAAGAGAGATTACAAGACAGATCAGGTCGTCGACATGGCGACCGGAGCCGTTACCTCAACGGGACTGCCGGAGTCCAATGTCATCTATTTTGATCTCGAGGATACAGCATGGGCCTGCATCCGTCCGTCCGGAACAGAGCCGAAGATCAAGCTCTACTACGGCGTCAAGGGCAATTCCCTTGAGGATGCGGATGCGAAGGCAGAAGCACTCGGCAAGGCAGTTGCTGAACTGGTGAATGCCTGAGCGCAGCTTAAGACATTTAATCAAAGCAGACCGCCGGTCATCGCAGCATGGCCGGCGGCCTTTTTTGAGGCTGCGCCGGAAAATAAGTTTACATAATCTTCACTTTGGCCGGGTGCCTGCTGTCTGTCAAATTAACGGACGGGGAACGATAAAAAATTTTAATACATGTCATAACTTACAATGAACAATGCCTTGAAATTGAAAAAATATGAAATATGCACAATGAATATCGTTAAATGTGCGTAAATACCGATAATTACTGCTGATTTTTCAAAAAACTGCAAAAAGAATTCCTGCGTTTATTGTACAATTTGACTTTTGCATATTAAAGTGCTATAATAACAACTGACAAATTGACCAATGTGTTTTTTCGAGAAAGAGGTGTTGACATTGCAGCGTAAGGATTTAATCAGTGTCAGAAGAGCAGTGGATGCGAATATTGGACGTCGTGTGCGTGTTAAGTCAAATAAGGGAAGACACAAATATTCGATTGCCGAAGGTGTTATTGAACAGAGTTATCCGAGTATTTTCACAGTGAAGGTTAATGTCGAGGGCGACACTAACCGCCTTGTTTCGTACAGCTACACAGATATCCTGACACGTGACGTTCAGCTTGTGATCTGTGAATAACCGGTTTTATTTTTATTTCAGTGAAGAACCTCCAATTGCCGGAACAGGATCCGGTGGTTGGGCAGCACCATTAAGTTAAGCGATACCGTTCTTCCGGTATCCCTGTAACGATAGTGATGGACAGCATTTGTCTGCTGCGTTAAGACAAATGATATACACACAAACAAAAAAGAGACATTATTCCAATATATGGAATGGTGTCTTTTTTTTATGGTGCGCCCGGCGGGCGCACGTTTCTAACCGGTGAAAGTCCGGAATCCGCCCGGTAGTGGGAAGGATATAGCCGAAGGCAAGGGTGTCCATCGTGA
>OMWM01000082.1 GCA_900314775.1 uncultured Eubacteriales bacterium
CCTGTAGATAGTTTTTTGTGGTAATTAACATTCTACCAAAAATCCTGCCATGGATCCTTATTTTATTCAGATGTCCAACTTCATTTTACAATCGGCGTACAATTTCTAGATACAATTTTCTTTGTTAATCAGATTTTATCATAATGAACATCTGTTAAAAAGCAGAAATAAGCCGTCCGACAGCCTTGGCCTCAAAATTTCAGTAGTCCCACAGCCTCAACCCATGCCAAATAGTAGAGCCACAGTCTCGCCGATCAAAAATTTATCAAAATAGTATTCCCACAGCCTCGCCGGACTAACTTTCACATTTTTCCGCAAAAAAGAAGCGGCACCAGCTCTCCCCTGCAGGAAAACCGATGCCGCAGAAGCCGCGTAAACACGGGCTTTTCTGTACTTTTTTCATTTCGATTTTATTAGTTTAGCCACCGTCTCGATATGCTTTGTAAAAGGAAACATATCCACCGGCTGAATTTTCACGGCATGATATTTTCGCTTGCCGAAAAGCCGCAGGTCGCGCTCGAGCGACTCCGGTCCGCAGGACACATAGACGATCCTCGAAGGGGAGAGAGCAGCCGCCGCCTGAATGAATTCCGGCGTGGAACCGGAGCGCGGCGGGTCCATGATGATCACATCCGCCTTTTCACCGCCTTGCTGCATCTGCTGCATGAATTTCGTCGCATCCGCATGGTAAAAACGGGTATTAGAGACATGATTGTGGCGGGCATTGCCGATGGCACTGCGCACCGCATCTTTGTTGAGTTCGACGCCGATAACAGATTTCGCGTGCGGCGCGGCAATAATGCCCATCGTGCCGATGCCGCAGTAAGCATCGATCACGGTTTCCCCGCCGGTAAGGCCGGCGAAGTCAAGCGCACAGCGGTAGAGATGCTCTGTCTGCACCGGATTCACCTGATAAAATGAAGACGGAGAGATCGCAAAGGAGCAGCCGCAGACCTGATCAACGATATAGCCCTTGCCGTAAAACACGATATTGCGCGGACCGAGGACCATGCTGGTGTCTGCATTGTTGATATTGAGCACTACCGTGGTGATCTGCGGATATTTCCGAAGAAGCGCCTTGACGAAGTTGTTTTTGGACGGAAAGACCGGGTCCGCGGCGACCAGAATCACCATGACCTCGCCGGTATTGTGACCGACCCTTACCATCACATGGCGCAGGAAGCCGTAACCGGTATCCTCATCGTAAACCTTGATTCTGAAAGATTTCAGCATACCGGTAATCGTGCCGATAATCTCATCGGCCAGTTCGTTATCGATCAGGCAGCGGTCGATGCTGACCACATTGTGCGTGTTTTTCCGGTATGTGCCGGAAATGGCGCCGGTCCGGCGGCTGTAGCCGTAGACCGCATGTACCTTGCAGCGGTAATGATACGGATCGTCCATCCCCAGTATCGGTTTTACGGGTGCAAAACCGCCCAGGAGACGGTCGAGATAGCGCTGCTTGAAAGCGAGCTGCTGCGCATAGGAAACGTCCTGATAGTCGCAGCCTCCGCATTTTTTCCTGTATGGACAGACAGCCGTCTGTCCGCTGTTTTCCTGTTTCATGAATTTCAGACTCCTTCATAATCAAATGCCGGTATGAAGCTGTCATCCGCCGTAGGGCCTTCCTGAATAAAGCCATTTTCCACACCGATGGACAGAGCATAATCCGTCACCTTATTGTATTCATATGTTGTCAGTTTTCTGTTGATATCACCGAACTTTGCAGGCAGGTTCGCCATCGGCGTATACTGGTTCATGATGCTGATATAAATGTGATCGCCGAAACGGCGGTGCAGCTTATCGATCAGGCGGATCGAATCATGATAGCAGCCGGGCAGTACGAGATGGCGCACGATCACGCCGCGCTGCATCATGCCGCGCGCGTCAAATACCGGATCGCCGGCCGCCTCCACCATTTTCTCCAGTGCCCGGATGGCTGTCTCGAAATAGTCCGGTGCGGCGGAGAAGCGGGCGGAGAGTGCACTGTCATAATATTTCATATCCGGCAGCCAGATGTCCGTAAAAGGCCGCATGATCTCAAAAGTCTCCTCGCACATGTATCCGCTGCAGTTGCACAGGACAGGAAGATGAAGCCCTTTCCGGCGCGCTGTCTGAACAGCTTCCCGGATGGACGGTGCGTAATGATCCGGGGTGACCAGATTGATGTTGTTGGCGCCTTTATCCTGCAGCTCGAGCATGATATCCGCAAGCCTTTCGATGGTAATCGGCTTGCCGCTCTGACCGCCGGAAATCTCTGCATTCTGGCAGTAGACGCAGCCGAGACCGCAGCCGGTAAAGAAGATGGCACCGGACCCTTCCCTGCCGGAAATGCAGGGTTCTTCCCACATGTGCAGGGCCGCTCTGGCAGCCCGCAGCTGCGACGTGCAATGGCAGACACCGGTTTCCCCGGCCGTGCGGTCGGCCCCGCAGCGGCGCGGGCATAGCATACAATGTTTATAGTAATCGTTTATGGATTTCATAGTTCCTCTGCTTAACACAATGATATGCACTATTTTACCATAAAGCACTGTGCATGCGTGTTTTTAATGAAAAAAAGGGCTTTGCGGCAGGGGCCCGCTCTGTCCGGAATCATTCGCGGAAAAAAGATTTTACGCATTATCGCAAAGGGGTTTTAAAAGGGGTGCAGAGTATGATATACTTACGTGGAAACCCTACCGAAAGGGAAAGAAATCATATTTTATTATTGATATTTTCCTGAAATAATATTAATATAGAATAGATAGTAATTTGAACAATTTGTGAAGGAGGAAATACCTTGCTTGAGATAAAACCTAATGAGAATGAATCCGCTGCCAAAATCCTTGTAATCGGTGTAGGCGGAGCGGGCAATAATGCCGTTAACCGGATGGTCGATGAGAATATTATCGGAGTCGAATTCGTCGGCGTTAATACCGACCGTCAGGCACTTCAGCTCTGCAAGGCTCCGCAGCTTGTACAGATCGGAGAGAAGCTGACCAAGGGTCTCGGTGCCGGTGCAAAGCCTGAGATCGGTGAGAAGGCTGCTGAAGAAAGTGCAGAAGATCTTACTGAGATCATGAAGAACAGTGATATGGTTTTCGTCACCTGCGGTATGGGCGGCGGTACCGGTACAGGTGCAGCACCAGTCATTGCAGGACTTGCGAAGGAACTCGGATGTCTTACTGTAGGTGTTGTTACGAAGCCTTTCAAGTTTGAAGCAAAGCAGCGTATGAATAACGCCAACCAGGGTATCGAGCGCCTTAAGCAGAATGTCGATACACTGATTGTCATCCCGAACGACCGTCTTCTTGAGATCGTAGATCGCAGGACATCCATGCCGGATGCGCTCAAGAAAGCTGATGAGGTTCTTCAGCAGGGCGTACAGGGCATCACGGATCTGATCAATGTGCCAGGTCTTATCAATCTTGACTTTGCGGATATCTCCACAGTCATGAAGGATAAGGGTATCGCACATATCGGTATCGGCGAGGGCCACGGCGATGACAAGGCAATTGATGCGGTAAAGCAGGCAATTACGAGCCCGCTGCTTGAGACAACCATTGAGGGTGCAAGCGATATCATTATCAATATTTCCGGTGATATCGGCCTGATAGAAGCGAATGAGGCTGCTACCTATGTTGAGGAGCTTGCCGGTGATTCTGCTAATATCATTTTCGGTGCGATGTATGATGAACAGGCTACAGATACAGCCAAGATCACCGTCATTGCCACCGGACTGGAAGAAGTCAAGGAAGATGAATCCGCAAAGCCTTCCTTCAACAAGGCGAAGGGTGCGGATACGAAGACAGCCGGACCGGCAACGGGCAGAACTGCTGCAGCTCCAGCTCACACAGCGCCGAAGAAGACAACATCCAGCAATATTCAGATTCCAAGCTTTCTTCAGAAGAAATAATTTACAAAACAGAGCACAGATCAGGAGCTGCTGCACGATAGCGTGAGGCAGCTCCTTGTTTTTTTATTCTGAAAGGAGGAAATAAGCGATGCAAGACAACAATATCGGATTCAAACCTTACCGTTATTTCCGCCACATACGATATAACAATTTTCTGATTCTGCTGAATGTTATGATCATGCTGATCGGCTTTTACTTCATTCGGTATTCGGAGAAATTTTATGAGGTTCTGCCGCAGATCATGGGAACGGCTATGGTGTTTATCGGTATTACGAAGATCATGTATTCCGTTTCCACCCGTGAATATAAGAGCCTGACGACAAGGGAGATGGCAACCGGCATTATAATCGGGGCAGTAGGCGGCGTTATTCTGGCCAGCCATGAAGAGGTATACGGTCTGATCGGCATCAGCTGGGGCCTGTTCGGTCTGAACAGAGCCGCTGACGAGCTGAACACCGCGATCAGCAAGCTTTCCAAAACGGACAAGGGATTTATCTATCCGCTGTTTGCATCCATATTCGGCTTTTTCCTGGCGATTCTTCTTCTGACGGATCCGGTGGAGCGCGTGTACGAGCACATGCACCTGATCGGTCTGGAACTGATGTTTATCGGCGCCGATGCTATCATCAACAACATACTGCGCCGCAGGCACCTGCATTCCGGCAGGAAGAAAAAATAAAATGACGGAGCTTTCCGATACCGGAAAGCTCCGTTTTCTCATCTATTCCTTCTTATCCTTGTCATCCTGACTGTTTTCCATGAATTTGCGGATTTCATCCATAAAGGTATTGACATCCTTGAATTCCCGGTAGACGGAAGCAAAGCGCACATAGGCAACCGGGTCCAGCTTCCTGAGCTTGTCCATGACCAGCTCGCCGATTACCTGCGTGGAAATCTCACGTTCGCCGCGGCTGAACAGCTCTGCCTCGATATCATCGACGATGGCCGAAATCTGCGATGCAGAGATAGGGCGCTTGTGGCAGGCACGGATAATACCCGATTCAATCTTGGAACGGTCATAGGGTTCTCTGTTCTTGTCTTTCTTGATCACAATCAGCGGAAGCGTCTCGACCCTCTCATACGTCGTAAAACGTTTGCCGCATGCCGGGCAGCTTCTTCTCCGCCGGATTGCCTTGTTATTCTCCACCGGTCTTGAATCGATAACGCTTGTATCATCGGCGCCGCAGAACGGACATTTCATAGTGCAATCCCCTCCGAAATCATGTAAAATAGACCTTGGTTACTAGTTCTAAGTATAATAAAATGTTGATTTACGGTCAAGAAAATAAGCCGTCAGATTATTTACGGGAGGCACTCATGAGATTCAGACCCTGCATCGATATTCACAATGGAAAAGTCAAACAGATCGTCGGCTCCAGTCTGCGTGACGAGGGCAATGCCGCCGATTCCAACTTCATATCAGACCGGGATGCCGGCTGGTATGCTTCTCTGTACAGGCGGGACCATCTGACAGGCGGACACATCATCCTGCTCAATCCGGCCGGCTCAGAATATTATGAGGCCGATCTGCAGCAGGCACAGAAGGCGCTGACGGCCTGGCCGCAGGGCATGATGATCGGCGGCGGCGTGACGGCGGAGAATGCGCCTGTATTCCTTTCGATGGGGGCATCCCATGTCATAGTCACCTCTTACGTTTTCCGCGGCGGGAGGGTCGATTTTGAACGTCTGCAGGCGCTTACCGCGGCGGCGGGGAAAGAGCATCTCGTCCTGGATCTCAGCTGCCACAAGAGAGACGGCGCCTATTATATCGTCACGGACCGCTGGCAGAAATTCACGGATATGACGGTCTGCCCGCAGACGCTGGATCTTCTGGCGGATTACTGCAGCGAGTTTCTGATTCACGCTGTCGATGTAGAAGGTAAGAGCCAGGGGATAGAGAGCGAACTGGCGAAGATGCTTGGCAGCTGGGGGAAAATCCCGATTACCTATGCCGGCGGCGTCGCCAGCTGGGAAGATGTCGATCTGCTGCGAAGATACGGCGGCGGCAGACTTGACGTCACGATCGGCAGTGCGCTCGATCTTTTCGGCGGTACGCTGTCTTATGAGAAGGCGGCAAAGATTCAGTAACAGAGCAAAAAGCAGCCGATGAGGCTGCGCCGTGCCATAAAAAATGTTCCTCTGCCTTTTTCCAGGTCAGAGGAACATTCTATCTTATCTGTTTTTACTATCTATCCATATGGTGACCGGCCCGTCATTGACGAGCGACACTTCCATATGAGCCCCGAACTCACCGCATTCCGTATGAATACCGGCTGCGCGGCAGCGCTCGATAAACTGCTCGTACATCATTTTGGAAAAATCCGGTTTTCCGGCTTCGGTAAAGCTTGGCCGGTTTCCCTTTTTCGTGTTGGCGAAAAGCGTGAACTGCGATACCACCAGGAGCGATCCGCCCACATCTTCCAGAGAGAGATTCATCTTATCGTCCGCATCCTCGAAAATGCGCATGCGTATGATTTTGCGCAGGAGATAGGAGAGGTCTTCCTCTGTGTCATCATCCGCCACACCCAAAAGCACCAGCAGACCCTGTCCGATCCGCCCCAGGCTCGCGCCGCCGACGG
>OMWM01000080.1 GCA_900314775.1 uncultured Eubacteriales bacterium
GATAATTGCATCTATGGATTCAATATCGGTTGTCTTCACTATACCGAATCCATGTCCAAAAGTTAACCCCTCTGTGTCCAAAATAAGCTTACCACTTCACCACTTCACTTCGGACTAAACAGACTGAAATCCATATAGAAAAGATGCCGCAAACCACGTATTTACGGCATCTTTATATTATAGTTAAGAGCAGATAAGGGGAATCGAACCCCCCTTTCCAGCTTGGGAAGCTGGCGTTCTACCGATGAACCATATCTGCCTGTAACTATTATTTTAACATTAACAGGCAGATATGTAAATATTTTACTTCAGATCATCGAGAATCGAATAGCCGATGGTTCCTTCCGGCATCGCTGTGCCGAAGTTCTCCGCCGCCGTTGCACCGATCACCGCAAAGGTATCGTAATCCGGCAGACGTCCGCTGCCTGTCATAGACGGTGAATAGGCGATCAGCGGGACTGTCTCTCTCGTGTGATCTGTTCCTTTCCAGGTCGGGTCATTCCCGTGATCTGCCGTCAGAATCAGCAGATCATCCTCTCGCAGAAGCGGCAGAAGTTCGCCCAGCTTTACGTCAAACTTCTCTATTTCCTCTCCGTATCCGATCGGATTGCGGCGATGTCCCCAGAGTGCATCAAAATCCACAAGGTTGGTAAAGCAAAGTCCCTTGAAATCTCTCTTTGCAATGTCGATCGTCTGCTCCATACCGTGAACGGAACTCTTGGATTTGTTCGACTCCGTCAGGCCGCAGCCGCTGAAAATGTCATATATTTTGCCGACGGAAATGCATGCATACCCGGCTCCTTTGATAGCATCGAGTGCTGTCTTGCCGGTCGGCGGCACGGCATAGTCGTGCCGGTTGCTGGTACGGACGAATTCGCCCCTCTTCCGCCCGACATACGGTCTGGCAATGACACGGCCGACACGCCATTCCGGCTTCATCGTCAGTTCCCGCGCGATTTCGCAGCATCTGTACAGTTCCTTGAGGTCAAATGTTTCCTCATTGCCGCAGATCTGCAGAACCGAATCAGCCGAGGTATATACGATCATGTGGCCGGTCGCGATCTCTTCTTCGCCGAGCTCATCCAGAATCACCGTGCCGCTGGCGGCTTTATTGCCGATTACCTTATGGCCGGTGCGCTGTTCCAGCTCATGGATCAGTTCCGGCGGAAATCCGTTCGGGAAGGTAATAAACGGTTTCGTCGTCTGAATACCCATCATCTCCCAGTGGCCGGTCATGGTATCCTTGCCGCTGCTCTTCTCAAAAAGGTGCGAATAATAAGCCATTGGCCGCTGCACCGGTTCTGCCTGCCGCAGCGGATGCAGATTGGCAAGTCCCAGGCGCTGCAGATTCGGGATATTGAGATGCTCTACTGTATCGCTGATATGTCCCAGCGTGTCCGTACCGGCATCACCGAATTTTTCAGCATCCGGCATGGCACCGATGCCCAGTGAATCCAGAACGATAATGAAAATCCTGTTGTATCTGCCCATAAAAACGCCTCCTCAGGCTTTAGAATAAATTGTCTTCGCACTGACATTTCTGACCTTGCCGATCTTTCCTGCCAGTGTATTTATTACGTCATTCGGCGCATCGAGAACGATACAGATGATGTTGACATTTCTCTGCCGGTATGGGATGCCCATTCTGCCGACAATATAATCGCCATACTCATGCAGCAGTCTGTTAATCTGTTCCGATGCATCCGGATCTTCAATAATGATACCGATAATAGCTATACGAGTTTCCATATTTCCTCACTTTCACACACTTATTATATAACGCATCGGCTGGATTTTCCACAGTGCAAAAAAAGCCGCCTCCCTTTCGGGAGACGGCTGATGTTATTTAGATCTTATGATCAGTTCTGTTTCTCTTTGAGTGCTGCCTGCGCTGCTGCCAGTCTTGCGATTGGTACACGGAACGGTGAGCAGGAAACATAGTCAAGACCGATGCTGTGGCAGAATTCTACAGATGTAGGATCACCGCCGTGCTCGCCGCAGATACCGATCGGAAGATCCGGGTTGGTCTTGCGGCCAAGCTCTACAGCCATCTTCATCAGACGGCCTACGCCATCCTGATCAAGCTTAGCGAACGGATCGTTCTCAAGGATCTTATTGTCATAGTATGCACCAAGGAACTTACCAGCATCATCACGGGAGAAACCGCAGGTCATCTGGGTAAGATCGTTGGTACCGAAGCAGAAGAACTGTGCTTCCTGAGCGATCTCATCAGCTGTGATAGCAGCTCTCGGGATCTCGATCATGGTGCCGACAAGATACTTCATGTCAGAGCCGGCAGCCTTGAGTTCTGCGTCTGCTGTCTCAACGATGATGTCCTTGACGAACTTCATCTCTTTGAGGAAGCCTACAAGCGGAACCTCGATCTCCGGAACGATTGTCCAGTCAGGATGTGCATTCTGAACCTTGACAGCCGCACGGATAACAGCCTTGGTCTGCATTACAGCGATCTCCGGATAGGTGATCGGCAGACGGCATCCACGATGGCCCATCATCGGGTTAGTCTCTTTGAGGGCTGCGATACGAGCCTTGACATCGGCAACAGGCTCGCCGATATTCTTAGCGATCTCTTCGATATCAGCCTCTTCCTTCGGAACGAATTCATGAAGCGGCGGATCCAGGAAACGAATGGTTACAGGATTGCCTTCCATGGTCTCGAACAGCTGCTCGAAGTCTCCTTGCTGAAGCGGAAGAATCTTGTCAAGTGCCTTCTCACGTGTCTCCTTGGAGCCAGCGCAGATCATCTCACGGAAAGGCTCGATACGGCCTTCGGAGAAGAACATATGCTCGGTACGGCAGAGGCCGATACCTTCAGCGCCAAGTTCAACAGCCTTCTTCGCATCAGCCGGTGTATCGGCATTGGTACGAACCTTCATGGTACGGAACTCATCAGCCCAGGACATGATGGTTGCGAAGTCCTCATCCTCAACAGCACCTTCCTGAACCGGAAGAGCACCGTCATAGATATTACCGGTAGAACCATCGAAGGAAATAACATCGCCTTCATGATAGGTGTGACCGCCGAGGTGGAAGCACTTGTTCTCCTCATCCATATCCAGCTCTGTGCAGCCGGCTACGCAGCAAGCGCCCATACCGCGGGCAACAACAGCTGCATGAGATGTCATACCGCCGCGGGCTGTAAGGATGCCCTGTGCCGCCTTCATACCTTCGATATCTTCCGGAGAGGTCTCACGGCGGACAAGAACAACCTTCTCGCCCTTTGCTGCCTGCTCCTTGGCTTCCTCTGCAGTGAAGACGATCTTACCGCATGCAGCACCCGGTGCAGCCGGAAGGCCCTTGCCGATCTGCTCTGCTTTCTTGAGAACGTCCTTGGAGAAGGAACCATGAAGAAGTGTATCGAGGTTACGAGGATCTACGGAAAGAACAGCCTGCTCCTTGGTGATCTTGCCTTCGTTAACAAGGTCATGAGCGATCTTGAGGGCTGCCTTTGCAGTTCTCTTACCATTTCTTGTCTGCAGCATGTAGAGCTTGCCTTCCTCAATGGTGAACTCCATATCCTGCATATCATGATAATGATCTTCCAGCTTATATGCGATACCGGTCAGCTGTTCATAGATATCCGGCATCTTCTCTTTGATCTCATCAATCTTCATAGGGGTACGGATACCGGCTACGACATCCTCGCCCTGTGCGTTCATAAGAACCTCGGCATAGAATCTGTTCTCGCCTGTAGCAGGGTCACGGGTGAAAGCAACACCGGAACCTGAAGTCTCGCCCATGTTGCCGAATGCCATCATCTGAACGTTAACAGCGGTGCCCCATGAATACGGGATATCGTTGTCACGGCGATATACATTCGCACGCGGGTTGTCCCATGAACGGAATACGGCTTTGATTGCGCCGTAGAGCTGATCCTTAGGATCATCCGGGAACGGCTCGCCGATTTTCTTCTTATATTCATCCTTAAACTGATCAGCCAGCTCCTTGAGATCATCAGCAGTAAGGTCTACATCCTGTGTAACGCCTCTCTTGGCCTTCATCTGGTCGATGTACTTCTCGAAGGATTCCTTGCCGACTTCCATAACTACGTCGGAATACATCTGGATGAATCTTCTGTAGCAGTCCCATGCCCAACGCGGATTACCGGACTTTGCTGCCAGAATCTCGGTAACTTCTTCATTAAGACCAAGGTTAAGGATGGTATCCATCATACCAGGCATAGAAGCTCTGGCACCGGAACGAACAGATACAAGAAGCGGATTCTCCTTGTCACCGAATTTCTTACCTGTGATACCTTCCATCTTCGTGATGGCTTCTTTGATCTGACCCATGATCTCATCATTGATCTCACGGCCATCTTCATAGTACTGTGTGCAGGCTTCTGTTGTAATCGTAAAGCCCTGCGGTACCGGCAGGCCAAGATTCGTCATCTCAGCGAGATTGGCACCCTTACCACCAAGAAGCTCACGCATGTTCGCATTACCCTCTGTGAACATGTAAACCCATTTTCTCATCTGGTAACCTCCTATCAGTCTGAATTGTTTTATTTTTTATCCATAGGGATTATATCATAACGCCTAAAAAATACAAGAATAAATTGTCATTTTTTTCACGATTAGTCCGCATTGAACAGGGCATCCGCCATCGCGAGAACTCCCTCCGTGACCTCCTCGGTCTCCATCTCATCGGTGATCTCGATCTGGCCGGCTATCTGCGCACGCCTGCGTCCTCCGTCAAGGAAACAGGCACTCAGCGCCTGCATGCTGCCCGCGTCTTCCCGGCTGTGCAGCAGAATGCTCGCGCCGACCGGCGTGATCAGATACCGTCCGGGCTGGCTTGATTCGATAAAATCAAAATAGAACCCTTTTCTCTTCTCATTCAGATAGGTATACATCTTGGAGTACACCGTGGAAACCTCCAGAAAGTCCGGTGACGTTTCCGCATAATAACATGGAAAGGATCCCTTCCAGCCTTTTGTCGCGAAATAATCATTCAAAGCGTTTCTGACAACCTTGTGAAATTTTCGAAACGCCAGTGAATACGGTTTCGTGCGGTAGGCACTGCCGCAGTCTGTGAGAATTCCTTCTATAGTATGATAGAGCTCTTCTGACTGCTTCATCGCCGCATACTGGATAAAATAGCGGCAGAATGCGGCCCGGTCGGTGATGGCTGTCTCCAGGCGATCCGCAAACTGCGTAAGCCCGTTTCTCCGGAAGATCGCTGCCGAAACATCAAGATCACTCTGGCTGAAACGGAAGCCTGCCGCCGCTTCATCGCTGAAACTTGCCAGGCGGCGCCCGATCCCCGGCACGGAATCATCCCGCAGATAAAATCCGACCAGTTCATACATGACGCAGAAAAGCGGCATGTACGTCTGTTCCTCTCTTGTCAGATCCTCATAGCCGAGCACCTCGGCCTTCATGGTCACGGCCTCGAGCGGCTGCATCAGAAGACGCCACGCCAGTTTGTCCTGCATCTCCGGATCGACCGTATAATTGTTGGCGTAATTATATGTTTTCAGCGTACCCTGCACATGGCTGAAGGAAAAAGAACTGACCTTCCGGTCATAAAGCTTTCTTCCGGCTGTCAGTCCGTTGATAAATTCCACGCGGTACCGCGGGACATCTACCTTGCTTACACTTCCGTCTGTACCCGTCACCCGGACCTGCGTGGTGAATTTATCACCGGAAATGTGGTCCATGCGGATCTGTCGCGGGTTTCTGCCGTCTTCAATCAGCACGTCTTCAAAGTCAAGCGACAGATTCATCGCCGGCGTGTCAATCACGTCGATGTGGAACTCCCGGTTCTTTATCTTATAAGGAATAATCCGGTGCTCCAGAACACTGTCCCAGAGGCAGCGCAGCGCCAGGGCCGTGATATCATCTGCCCCTTCAAAAAGAAGATCATAGCCTTTCTTCTCTTCCTTGCGCGCGACATTGGCTGTCACATGGCCGTGCAGCAGCTTGGTCGCTGTCTCTTCCAGATCCTGCTTCGTACGGAATTCCGAAAGATGCCGGATCACGAAAACCGTCCTGTCCTCGAGCGCATACTCATCCAGAAGCGGCAGATATTTCTTACCGAATTCATGCAGTCCATCATAATCATCCTGGTTCATGCTGATGAATATATGGTACATCTCATCCAGTATTTCATTATCTATATTATAATGCAGCATGTAAAAGTCTCCCCTATACTGCGTTTTTTCTCAGATTGCATTCATGGAGCGAAGTTCATGGTAAACACGGCTGACCGGCAGACCAACCACCGTGTAGTAATCGCCTTTGATCTCGTCGACAAACTGCATGCCGAAGCGGTTCTGAATGCCGTAAGCACCTGCTTTATCGCCCCAGTCGTCTCCGCTGCAGATATAATCACTGATTTCCTCATCCGTCATCGCACAGATATGAACCGCCGTACGCGACGTGAAGGTTTTCTCCGTGGTTTCACCGCCGGACTTGCGAATCAGCGTTACACCGGTATATACGTCATGCCAGTGTCCCTGCAGACAGCGGATCATCCGCTCAGCATCCGCGGCATCAGCCGGTTTGCCAAGCACCATACCATCTGCCGAAACGACCGTATCGGCGCCGATCACCGTCGTTCCGCCCTTCAGTCTGGCCGCCACTTCCCTGGCTTTGACCTGTGAAAGGTGCGCCGCCAGTTTCTCCGGATCTTTCTCGGCCCGGTCTTCCTCTGCACGGCTCACCCTTACCGTAAAATTCAGACCGAGTCCCGCAAGAAGTTCCTTTCTTCTCGGGGACCCGGATGCAAGAATAATTCTGTCCATTTTATTTTCTGTTCTGATAATCTGTAAATAAATCTGCGTGCGCCGCAAAAAACGCACGGCTG
>OMWM01000078.1 GCA_900314775.1 uncultured Eubacteriales bacterium
TACCAGTCTCTGCATGTAAACTGTTGAAAGCGCCGTGTACCGAACGGTACGCACGGTGCTGTGAGAGGACGGGGGCTAATCACCCCCTCCTACTCGATTCCTTATCATAATCGGCCTGCCTGCTTGCCGCTTTCCAGCGCCTGAGCTCTTCGAGACGGTTTTGCAGCGTCTTCTTCGCAGCCTCTGCGGCATCGCTGCCGAGCAGAAGGCGAAACGGCGCATCTTCCCGCATGGCCGTGCTGACAAGAATGCGGCCGCATCTGGCCGGGTCGCCCGGCTGATCGTGACGTGCCGGCATCGCCTGCGGGCGGTACCGGGATGCGAGACTGTCGTAAGCTGAAATCGTCTTCTCGGATTTCTGCAGGCGGTCTCCGAAGAATCCGGTCCGCATCGCACCGGGTTCCGCCAGCATCACCCGGATGCCGAAACCCGCGGTCTCCAGAGCCAGTGACTCCGATGCCAGTTCGAGTGCGCCTTTGGCTGCGGAGTACCAGCCGTTGCCGAGTGCACCGCGCACGGCGCCGATCGAAGAGACATTGATGATCATGCCGTGCCTGCGCCCGCGCATGGACGGCAGCACGAGACGGATCAGTTCCATCGGTGAGTAAAAATCGTCTGTAAACAGCTGCTTTATCTGCGCCGGGTCGCCTTCTTCGATCGCCGCTCGATAGCCGTGGCCGGCGTTATTTACCAGAATATCGATATGGCCGAATCTTTTTTCGGCCTGCCTGACGGCCGGCTCAAGTGTCTCCGGTTTGGAAAGGTTGAGTGCGGCCGCCATGGCGGTCTCCGGCCATTCCTCTTCAAAATGCATGACATCTTCCCGGCGGCGCGCGGTCACGACGGCGCAGTCACCGCGCTCAAGGACGGCATCGGCGATGCCTTTCCCAAGGCCGCTCGAGCAGCCTGTGATAAACCAGATCTGCATGATTATCTCTCCTTGCCGGGCAGTATCAGGTCTGCTCCGGCCTGATAAAATTGGTGCTGATGCGCGCTTCCTGCTCCGGGATGCGGATGCCCGCCTGCCGGCCGGCTTCTATGGTCTTCAGCATCCAGGCCATATTTCTGCCGAGTACGCGCATGATCTGCATGCCTTCTTCATCCTTTAGAACGTCATCCGGCGTCTGGCCGTGCACCATGTTCCAGTAGCGGGACGATACAACCGGCATCTGCGCGTAGAGCAGATATTTGTTTAGTTCCTCGAGCGCGGCGGTCGTACCGGCACGTCTGGCTGAAACAACAGCCGCACCCGGCTTGAACATGAAGCGGTGCAGGCCGGCGAACTGGTCCACGAAGAAAACGCGGTCCATGAACGCGATCATGGATGCGGCGGCGGAGGCAAAATGAACCGGCGCCCCAAAAATAAATCCGTCATAGTCTTTGGCAAGGTCAAGAAATTCATTGACCGTGTCATCGTAATGGCATCTGCCGTTTTTCATGCACCAGCCGCAGCCGATGCAGCCGGTCAGCGGCTTATTGCCGATCCAGAAATTGTCGGCCGCAATGACTTCTTTTTGCAGCTCAGCACCGGCCGCCGCAAGAGCAGTATATGTGCAGCCGTTTTTATGCGGGCTGCCGTTTACGAGCAATACTTTCATATCCGTGTTCTCCTTTCTGGTATTATACGGAAAGGCTGCGGGCATCGCTCTCGGTCACCGCCATGCCGCCCCATCGGAACCCGTACATCTGTGCAAAACGGGACATGGTATATTCACCGGCTCTTAGCATCCAGTCCTCCGGAGCCGCGCCCTGGAAAAGAAAATACAGGGTTTTGCCGCTCATGCTGCCGGCCGGAACCGGACCGTAGAAACGGTCGAGCATATTGCGGACGCTGCCGCAGATGTTGTGCCAGTAAACCGGTGAGCCGATGGCGACGACGTCTGCCTCCTTCATTTGAGCGATGACTTCATCCAGCTCATCGCCCGGCAGTGTCTGCCCGTAGGCGTTGATGCGGTAATCGGTCAGGTTCAGTACGGTGTAGGGGGTATCGCCGAAAAGTGCTTTGGCGAGGCGGGCGGTATTGCCGTTCGGGTTCGGACTTCCATTGATAAATAATGCTTTCATCTTCATTCTCCTTTATTGCTTTTTGATGGCACTGCCGCCGAATACGGCGGACATGCCGACTTTGTCAAGGGCTTCATCGATTGAGCGGATTTCTTCCGGTGTCAGAGAAATGGAGGCGGCGCCGAAGTTTTCCTGCATTCTCTCCGGTTTGCGGCTGCCCGGAATCGGGACGATCCACGGCTTTTTGCCGAGCATCCATGCGAGGGAAATCTGTGCCGGCGCAGCGCCTTTGGCTTCGGCGAGGTCCTGCAGCAGTTTCAGAAGTGCCTGATTCTGGCTGACAGCTTCATCGGTGAACTGCGGCATGGATGCGCGGTAGTCGTTGGCACTGTCAAAATGCTGTCCCTTTCCGTATTTTCCGGTCAGGAAACCGTTGGCCATCGGCGAAAAGGCGACAAAACCGATGCCGAGTTCTTCGAGAACCGGGAAGAGGGCTTCGTACTGGCGGGCCATCATCGAATAGCGGTTCTGCACGGCGGTAACCGGGCAGACGCTGTTGGCCCGGCGGAGGTATTCTTCATTCGCCTCGGAGATGCCCCAGTGCGTGATCTTTCCTTCTTTGATCAGGTCAGCCATCACGCCGGCCACTTCCTCCGGTTCCACAGCCGGATCGATGCGGTGCTGGAAATACAGGTCGATATGATCGGTGCCGAGGCGCTGCAGCGACCCTTCGACAGAGCGGCGGATCGTCTCCGGGCGTGCGTCCGGAATCAGCGGATACGGTACCTGATCGCTTTCCAGGTCAAAACCGAGGCCGAATTTCGTTGAAATCACGACCTTGTCCCGGACATCGGCGAGCGCCTTGCCGACCAGCTTTTCGTTGTGATGCGGGTCCTGCGGCGTTCCGTATACTTCCGCGGTATCAAAAAATGTATAACCCATGTCATAGGCCTGGCGGATCAGGCGGATGGCTTCCTGTTCATCGGTTGCTGCTCCATAGCCATGGGAAAAGCCCATGCAGCCGAGGCCGAGCGGTGAAACGGCCAGATCGCGGCCGAGTATTCTATCTGTCATTTATCTTTCCTCCTGTGTCTGTTTTTCGATTGCAATTGCAGTATAAGCGTTCCGGCGGCGGCTGTACAGAATGGATTCTGCATAGAAGTATTGAAAAAATGAATAGCGCTTGTATTTGAACAGCAAAGCCGGTAAAATGAACATAACCGGCGTAAATGGCGTATCTGCGGCATTTGCGCGGTCAAATGGATACTTCGGAGAGGAGATGCAGCATATGATAGCTGATGAACTGATAGAGATTTTGCCGACGCTGATACTGTGCGGTATTTTCGCGTGGTCGATGCACAAGGACCGGAGCCGGTACCGCAATATCATCCTTCTTGACCTGGCGGCGGTTTCGCTTGCCGGACTGCTGATCGCGGCGGCGGGGCAGGCCGGGGAGGCAGTCATGCTGGTGCTGGCGGCAGTCTTGTTCCTCCTCTTTCTGATTTTTCCGTTTTTCCTTATTTACAACGGGTTTGTCATGATGAAGCGGGAGGGGCACGGCCTTGCCAATCTGCTTTCGCTGCTGCTGGGCGTGCTGCTGCTGGCAGGGGAGCTGGCGGGCTTCCTTTTCCTGATCGGGGCCTACCTGCAGTCAGAGACGCTTGTCCGTTTTCTGGACAGCATGTCTCCGGTGATTATTTTTATTATTGTCACGGCCGGCTATGTGTCGTTCGTGTTTCTTTCCTTTATGTTTTACTGCATTTTTCTGCAGTGGATTCCGCACACGCGTGATTTTGACTATGTCATCATCCACGGTGCCGGCCTGAAGCCGGACGGCACGGTGACAAAGCTGCTGGCGGATCGCTGCGACAAGGCAATTGAGGTCTACAGGAAGGACCCGACGCCGCCGGTGCTGGTGCCATCCGGCGGGCAGGGGGCGGATGAAGCGGTGTCCGAGGCGCAGGCGATGACGGCATACCTGACATCGCAGGGCATACCTGGGGAGAAGATCCTGCAGGAGGATCGCTCAACGACGACGCTTGAAAATATCCGGTACAGCCGGGATCTCATCAAGGCGCAGCCGGGCCGGCACAAGACGGCGCTGGTTACCAGCAACTATCATGTCTACCGGGCGATGCGGTATGCCCGCAGGGTCGGGCTGGACGCGGTCGGCATCGGCGCGCATGTCGCCTTTTACTACTGGCCGAGCGCGCTGATCCGTGAGTGCATTGCCGTGCACAGCGAAAAGAAGCACCTGATCATTTTCCTCGCCGGGTATCTCGTCCTGCTCGTACCGGCACTTCTGATCAGCATTTTTCATCTGTAGACAGGATGGCGTATCCGCTATTAATAATGTGAATGCCGTCTTTCGCGATTGATATTGTACATTTCCGTTTTCCTCCTCTAAAATAACCGTGTCAGGAGGAAACATGAAAACGACAGAAAGATTTACAGAAAATTCAACGATAGAGGAGGTTATCAGAGAGCCTGCCTTTGCGGGGTTCGGCCATCTGCTGTTTCCGGTCGATCTGGACATCCGGCCGGAGATGACACTGCGGGATGTCAGCAGCAGCCGGGTATACCTCTGGTATTCCGAAATTCATCCGGAGAAAACGGTGGAGATCGTCAATGATCTTTATGAACGCGCCGTGCGGGGCGAGCAGATTTTCTATCCGATTTATTCGGAGCAGGAGCAGAGAAATAATCCGGATCTTAAGGATACCGGTCTTTTTTATCTGCGCGGCAGGCCCGGTGCACGTTTTGCGATCATGAATGCCGGCGGCGGTTTTTATTATGTGGGCGCCATGCACGACAGCTTTCCGCATGCGCTGGAGGTCAGCCGGCGCGGATATAACGCCTTCGTGATGATTTACCGGCCGCATACGGCGTGGCAGGATCTTGCGCGGGCGATCTGCCTGATCGAGGACAATGCCGGCGCACTGCAGGTAAACCCGGCGGGCTATTCTCTCTGGGGCGGCTCGGCCGGCGCGCGGATGGCCGCGGTGCTCGGCAATCGGGATTATCTGCGCAGGCTGACCGGACGGGAAGTGGTGCGCTGGCAGGATATCAGAAATGGCGAAAAGCCAGGGCCGCGCAGCATAGCGCAGGCGTCGGCGGTGATCATGCAGTATACCGGCTATGATGACTGCTCGCCTGATGACGCCCCGACTTATGCCTGCGTCGGAACAGATGACGGCATCGCCTGGTGGCGGGGCATGAAAAACAGGCTGGCCCGCCTGGGCCTGATGCACATTCCGACGGAATTTCATCTGTATCCGCGCCTTCATCATGGCTTTGGCATCGGCACCGGGACCGCAGCTGAAGGCTGGGCCGATGATGCCGTACAGTTCTGGAACAGACAGACGCAGCAGAGCTGATTTATGCAGAAGGGCGGGCTGCCCTTCATGTTAAATAGGAAAGTGCTGATGATTGGCGGAAACCCGGATCACCGCGGCTGTATCGGCTGCCGCAAGTGCAGTTTGCAAACTTTATCCGCTGAGCAGATAAGGAACATAAAAGCAGAGATAATCATTCGGTTATCTCTGCTTTTACGTTATAATACAGTTGAATGATATTGTGAGGTGGAGTGTAATGAGAATACTAGTTGTCAATGACGATGGCATAGAAGCTGAAGGACTGCGGCGTCTGGCGGCCGCAGCGGCAGAGCTGGGCGAGACCTGGGTCGTGGCGCCGGACCGGCCAAACAGCGGCATGTCGCAGTGCATCACGATCTGGGATACGCTGACGGCCGTGCCTTATCCTTTTCCGGTACCCGGCGTCGCCGGCGCGTTTGCCTGCTCGGGCACACCGGCCGATTGCACGGATGTGGCGCTTTCCGCTCTGATGCCGCAGCGGCCGGATTTTATTCTTTCCGGGATCAATAACGGGTACAATGCCGGAAACGATATCGTCTATTCGGGCACGATCGGTGCCGCCATGGAGGGGCTGATGCAGGGCATTCCGGCTGCTGCTTTCTCTCATGAAAAGGTAGATGATTATTCAGTGACGGATCGTTACCTGCGTGAAGTCATCCGCCGCATCCTTGCCGAAAAGCCGCTTCGAAACCGCATATGGAACGTCAATTTCCCGGAATGCGGACTGGATAAGTGCAAGGGAATCCGCTGGGGTACCGTGCCGGCGGGAAAAGGATTTTTCCGGATGGAATTCAGAACCGGGAAAGAGGAGAAAGGCGTGCGAAGCCTGATCAATGCGGATGTTCCGGAAGACCGGAGCCTTTTTCCGGAAGGGTCGGATCTGGCAGCCGTGGTGGACGGCTATGTTTCTGTCGGGACGGTGCGCTGCTGCGTCATGCCGTAAAAGCGCCGACAGCTCCCTGTATACACTTAATGGAAGCAATGCGCAGAAGTTCCGTATCACGCGCGTGAAGGATACGGCTGATGTGAGCGGCACCTGTAAGATCCTTTCTTCCCTGTCTGAGAAGAAAGCTGCAGATATCCGCTACGGAGGGCTCGATGACGGGACCAATCTGCAGCTGTGGAGAGATAACGGATCGAGAGCGCAGGCATTTGTTTTCATGAGAAATGCGGACGGCACGTATCAGATCTTAAACAGAAATTCCAGAAAGGCGCTGGATGTAAAAGGCGGCGGAAAGGAAGCCGGTACGGAGGTATGGCAGTATACCTGCAACGGCACGGATGCACAGAAGTGGATCCTGATTCAGGAAGACGGCTATACGGTGCTGCGTGCGAAATGCTCCGGCAATGTGCTGGATCTTGCATGCGCCGACCTGTCTGACGGGACGGATATCCGGAGCTGGCCGTGGAATAAGAGCGGCGCGCAGAAATGGAAGATAACCGCAAACTAAACAGTTATTTTTGAAAATCGCCTGGGCTGTATGGCCCGGGCGGTTTTTCTTTGGTGCGCCCGGCGGGCGCACGTTTCTAACCGGTGAAAGTCCGGAATCCGCCCGGTAGTGGGAAGGATATAGCCGAAGGCAAGGGTGTCCATCGTGA
>OMWM01000076.1 GCA_900314775.1 uncultured Eubacteriales bacterium
CAGGCTCCACCTGATTGCGGAGGAACAGGCCTCCCTCTTACAGGTTGCCTGACCAGAATGAACCTAAAGGCAATTTACACACAAATTTGGACTTGACTCCGGGGAGACAGAAAGAATGAGGATGTTTGAATGAGTAATGAAAACGAAAATGAAAGCAAACCCAGGCTTTCACTGATCCAGAAGCTGAAAAAGTTCTTTTTTGGCGGAACGCTCCGGAAGAATATGATATTCTTCAGTCTCATATTTATATATGAGGAAATATGTCTGCATGTATGTATTTACAAGAGCCTGAGTGTGGATATTATCTATCCGATTCTGTTTGCGATCGTACTTGCCAGTATTGTCAACTGGATTTCAACATATCTTTCACGGACCGCAGGCAGCATCATTATTATCGCACTGACGATCTACACGGAGATTCAGGTCATCTACCATGCGGCGTTCGGCAATTTCATGCCGCTCAGCAACATGACGATGGGCGAAGGAGCCGTTACCAACTTCACGGATCAGATTATTTACACAATCAGCGGCAATATACCGTCAGTTATTCTGCTTATGGTGCCGATCATTGTTGTGATTCTGAGCCATTTCTTCTGGAAAACCGGGAAACTGAAACTGAATAAGAAGGGCACGCTCAAGTGCGTCGGCCTTACCTGTCTTTCAATCGGTGTCATCGTGGTGATGATGCTCACCGGAAAGGGCATTCCGCTTTCCGCCTATGAGATCTACACATCACCGGATGCCTCGACCGACACGAGCTATCGCTATCTGGGCGAGATCGCGACGCTCCATCAGGAGATCCTGTATTCGACGACCGGCTTTACCCTGAAGAATACGGACCTCAATGAAGTTTCCATGAATCAGACCGAGACACCGTCTCAGTATTCCAGCGATGAATACAATGTCGATGAGAGCATTGATTTTCAGGCGCTGGCGGATTCAACCGATGATAAGACGCTGAAGGCTTTGGATGAGTATTTCGCGACGGTGACGCCGACGAAGAAGAACCAGTACACGGGCCTTCTCAAGGGATACAACGTGATTACGATCTGCGCGGAGTCCTTTTCCCCGTATTTTATTTCCGAGGAACTGACGCCGACGCTGTATGAGATGATGCATACCGGCATCATTTTCAACAACTACTACGGAACGTTCCAGAGTGTCACCACAAACGGCGAGTACACGATGAATATGGGACTGTATCCGGATATGTCGAGAACGAAGACCGAGTCGAGTTTTGATATGACGGTCGGCAATTACCTGCCGTTCTGTCTCGGCAATGAGATGGGATCGCTTGGCTACAAGACCATGGCGTATCACAACTACATCGGTGAGTTCTACAACCGCAACATCACGCATCCGAACATGGGCTATACCTTCAAGTCCGCAGACAGCGGCCTGAAGGTGGAACTGAACTGGCCGTCCTCCGATCTGGAGATGATGGAGTCATCGGTCGGCGATTACCTCGACGGCAGCGATACACCGTTCTGTTCTTACTATATGACGTTCAGCGGACACTACCAGTACAACTGGGACAATGCGATGAGTGCAAAGAACCGTTCCAAGGTGCTGGGACTCAACTACTCCGAGCCGGTCAAGGCGTACATCGCCTGCAACCTCGAGCTGGAATATGCCATGGAGTATCTGGTGCAGCAGCTGAAAGATGCCGGAGAGTTTGATCACACAGTGATTGTGCTGACCAACGACCATTATCCGTACGGCCTCTCTCTGGATCAGTATGAAGAACTGGCCGGTCAGGAGATTGATCCTGTCTACGAGAAATACCGCAATGCCTTTATCTGCTACGTACCTGGACTTGAGGAAAATATTGAGACCGATACGTATTGTTCAACAGCCGATATTCTGCCGACGATGCTGAACCTGCTGGGTGTCGATTATGACTCCCGACTGCTGGCCGGCACGGATGTCTTTGCGGACAACGGCGTGCACATGGCGGTGCTTTCTGATAAGAGCTTTATTACCGATGATTTCCGTTTTAACGGATCAACCGGTGACATCACGTATACCTCAGGCGATGCCGCACTGGAGACGGGAAGCGATGAGGATAACGAGATGTATGACACCGTCATGGATTATATGAAGCTGGTTGAGAACAAATTCAACTTCTCAAAGCAGATCCTGAACAGCAACTACTACTCGCATGTATACGGCCGCGGCGCTGTCTACGATGCCGAGGAAGAGCTGGTTGATTTCGAGGATATTCACAGCATCTATTATCAGGCAAGTACGATGTACATGTACCGCAGCGGCTATGTTGATCCGGAAGGAGAAAACTATTTCGGCGGCCGCAAGGATGCGTCCATCGGTGAGTTCTGCGATGTGCTCTACAGGATGGCCGGCAAGCCGAACATCGGCGGACTGAGTCTGCCGGAGGATTTCGATCAGGATGAACTGATCGACAGCGGCTATTATGATGCGGTATGCTGGGCATATGAGAACGGCCTGCTGAAGGCGGAAGACGGTATCGACGATTCGACGCATCAGATTGACTACAAGACGGCGGCGCTTCTGATTTACCGGTATGCGCAGCTCGTCGGACTCGATACCAGTGTCAGTGTTCTGCAGGAAGAATCGTATATGAATCAGTATCCGGATCTTCCGCAGGAGACAGTGGATGCCTTGATCTGGGTAAGCAGTCAGGATATCACGACACGTGACTGCACCCTGGCAAAGCTGTTCGAGAATGCGGACAGCGGCCTGACGCGTTCACAGATGGTACTGTTCCTGTTCTATCTTGATACGAACTGTCTGAGTTAACATGTTACAGATCCTCTGACTGCTGCGGCAGCCAGAGGATTTTTTCACAGGAGAAATAAAGATGTGCGGACGTTATTATGTTGATGACGGCGTGGAAGACGCGCTGGAGAGAATCGCAGGTTACCGGGAGGCGGTGCAGGCGGGCGATATCGTGCCGTCCGCGGCGGCACCGGTGATGGCGGCCGGCGGTAAAGACGGCCGGCTGACGGCCGGGCCGATGCGCTGGGGATATCCGGTCAGCTTTGCGGGTGCCGATGACCGGACGGCAGGAAAGCTGCTGATCAACGCACGTGCCGAGACGGTTCTGACAAAACGCAGCTTTGAAAAAGATGTTCTCTATCGACGCTGCATTATCCCGGCCGCGGGTTTTTACGAGTGGAACCGCAGCCGCGAAAAGGTGACGTTTACCGCGGAGAATGGCGGCGTTTTATTCATGGCCGGTATTTACCGCCTGGACCGCGACGGGAAGCATTTCGTGATCATCACGACGGCGGCCAATGATTCGATGCGGCCTGTGCACGACCGTATGCCGCTGATTTTAAAAGAGCAGCAGCTGCAGGACTGGGCGGCGGACACAGATGCCGCCCGGCAGATGCTGCGCACGGTGCCGCCGCAGCTGACGCGCCGGCAGGAATACGAGCAGCTGCACTTCGATTTTCTGCAGTAAAAAAACCGGAATCGCCTCTGCAGGCGGTTCCGGTTAATTTGATATAAAGGAATAAACTTAGCGTCTGATGGCGCCGTCTTTCTTCTCAGGATGGCGTACCGGCGTCTCGTGCGGTTTCGGGAGAGGACCGGTGAAAGGACGCTCAGCCGGGGACGGCAGAGCGCGCGCAGAGGATGATGCAGCGGCTTTCGGCGCGGCGGCCGGCGTCTTGCCAGCTGGCTTTTTCTCTGCCCCTGCCGGTTCCTTTACAGGCTCGGCTGCCTTCTTCGCTGCCTCAGTAGGCTTCTTGGCCGTCTCCGCCGGTTTCTTCACAGCTTCAGCCGGTTTTTTCGCTGCCTCCGCTGTTTCCTTCGCATTTTCAGCCGGTTTTTCCGCAGCCTCGGCTGTTTCACGCGCAACTTCGGCCGGTTCCCGCGCAGCCTCGGCAGTTTCCTTCGCAGCTTCAGCCGGTTTTTTCGCTGCCTCCGCAGTTTCCCGCGCAGCCTCGGCTGCCTTCTTCGCCTCCTCTTCCGGTGTGGCGAATACATAGTCTCTGAACGCCTCGATTTCATCCTGCGTGTCAAAGCAGGCGATATAGCCGTCATTGCCCATTGCGCTAGACATGACGCCTTCCATGCGCCGGTGTTCGCGGATGGCGCTGCCGTATCTGTTTTGCAGGTCCTGATCCGAATGAATATAGCGGACATTGTCGCGGCGTCCGCAGTAGACGCAGTAGTACCGGTCGGTGCCGTAGGTATGGCGGTTTTCGTCAAATGCCACCATATCGGCATAGATCTGATACTCATCGACGGAATTGGCGAAATTGATCATCTCGGTGGTAAAACCGCCCGCCGGGCGCATGTTGACCTCGAGCGGAACCAGGTCGCCGACCTCGCCGAGCCCTTCCTTCGCCTTGGTCAGACGGAAAAACTCCAGATGAAACGCACGGCTCTTTGCCCCGAAAGCCTTCAGCACCGCGCGGCCCGCGTGCTCCACGTCGGCCGGGACATATTTATCCACGTAATACGTACAGGCCATGCCCTCGTTGACGATATCCATGATCGGCGTGCTGGTGATGTGGGAAGCGGCAAACATGACTTCGCCTTTGGAATTGCAGACACCGTCGTATGTCGTGACATCGCCGGTGACATATTCCTCCATGATATAGCGCTCTCCCTTGTGATCGCGGAAGAAAGCGGACATCTCATAGTCATTTTCAATACGCCATGTGTCGTTGGCGCCGACGCCGTTGTCCGGCTTTACGATGACAGGATAGCCGACACGTCTGGCGAAGGCAATGCCGTGGTCGAGATCGTCTGTCAGCTCAAAGGCGGCCGTCTTCAGGCCGGCGCGCTGGAAATATTCCTTCATGACGGATTTATACTTGAAACGCGCCATCTCCCAGGATTTCAGGCCGGTGTTGATGTTGAAATCAGTCCGGAGCCAGGAATCCTGCTCGAGCCAGTATTCATTGTTGGATTCGAGCCAGTCGATCCGGCCGTAGCGGTAAGTGAAATAGCCTACAGCCCGCACCATTTCATCGTAATTTTTCAGGGACTGCACCTTGTAATATTCTGTCAGTGCGTAGCGGAGGTCCGGATGGAGATTGTCATAATCCGCGTCTCCGATGCCGAGTACGTTGACACTGTTGTCCTTGAGGCGCATGCAGAAATAACGATAGATATCCGGATAATTAGGTGAGATAAAAATAAAATTCATGTATACTCCAATCTGAAAAATATGTCTGTTATTTTGAATTATTATAGCACAACATGCTATAATAGTTGCAAACATATGAATTGAGGCGATAAATATGGAGAAGAGATATTATAAAGAGTACAGTTATAATCTCGGCCGCGACATGGAATTCGTTTCCTACGGCGAAAACGGACGCGGCAAGCCGATCTTTCTCGTCCCGTCCCAGGACGGGAAATTTTATGACTGGGAGAATTTCGGCATGATCGACAACATCCGCGATTACATCGACAGCGGCAAGGTACAGCTTTTCAGCTTTGATACGATTGATCAGGAGACCGTCTCGGCGATGAACCAGGCACCTTACGACAGGGTGCGCCGCCATGAAGCCTGGTATAATTACGTGATCGAGGAGCTTGTGCCGCGTGCCTGCTCGCTGAACAACACCGGTTTCCGTCCGGCTGTCTGCGGCGTTTCCATGGGAGCCTATCATGCGGCCAACTTTTTCTTCCGCCGGCCTGATATTTTCGACGGTCTGATCGCCATGTCCGGTCTTTATGACTGCCAGTACATGTACGGCGATTATATGGATGAATATGTCTACAACAATTCACCGGCTGTGTTTCTCTGGGGCATGCCGCAGGATCACGAGTGGATCCGCCTTTACAATCGTTCCCGTGCGGTCGTCTGCGTCGGACAGGGCGCCTGGGAGGATGAGATGGCAGCGGCGACGAGGCGTCTTGATCAGGTGCTGAAGGCCAAGGGAATCAATGTCTGGGTTGATTACTGGGGCCATGATGTCAATCACGACTGGCCATGGTGGAAGAAGCAGATGCGCTACTTTCTGCCATACGTACTCGGCGGGGAAGCAGGTGAATGATCCTTGGACGATAAACAGTATATAGAGACGCTTTATAAACAGATGAAGAAGGACAGCCGCACACGTACACTGAGCGTGCTGATCCCCGTGATTATCCTGATGGCGATTGTGTACAGCCTTTATTTTACCGGTGTGATCAACCTGACGGTGACCTTTATTCTGCTGCTTGCCGCACTGATTATCCCGTTTATCATCAGACGGGTGACGGTGATGCGGACGCAGAATTATTACTGGAACAAGATATTCGCGGACTTTAACAGCCTGATGGCAGATAAGTGCGATACAGCACGTTTTGAAGAGCTCATGAAGATGGGCTGTGAGTACGGCTGGAATCTCGGCAGCAAGATCGATAAGCTGCAGAAAAATCTTCTTGAGTGGTTTCAGATGTCCTACGCGATCATTCTGATCATCAACATGCGGGGCAGAGAGGCCGGCGATTTCTATGACAATCAGTGGCGCGGCGGCGCGACCCGCAGCAAGAAGGCGATCGGGCCGATGGTGCGGATGGCGCGGTACTACGATGAGTGGGACCTGAAGAATTACAAGGCGGAGAAGGCCAAGGCGCTGTCCGGTACACGCGATCTGGTATTCAACTGTGCCGGCGAGGAAATTCTGCAGGGTGATTATGACAGCGCGCTGGAGATTCTCGAGAAGCGAAATGAGGTCAACAATCTCTATGAAAATATCCGTCAGTATCTGATCGGTCTGTGCTATATCGGCAAGGGCGATGAAAACAGTGCCGAGAAGTACATGCGCTATGTCAGCGAACACGGCAATACGATGGCGCAGAAGGTGCAGGCGGACAGCTGGCTTGAAGAGCGCCTCAGTCCGCAGAGCGCGCAGGAAGGCAGCACAGAAGAGACAGAACCGGCGCAGGAGGAAAAGGCCGATGCAGAGCCGGAACAGGCAGCAGAGGCAGAGGAGAAGCCGGAGCAGGCGCCGGAAGATGATGCGGGGCCGGCGCAGAGCGATGGCGAGGATGCGCCGTCAGAGGATACGCCAGAGTAAGGCCTTTTCAGGCATCTCAATATAAAAAAAACCAGGATTTTCGCAGATTATCCGGATCTGCGAAAATCCTGGTTTTTTTTAGGTGCGCCTGGCGGCGCACGTTTCTAGCCGGTGCAAGTCCGGAGTCCGCCCGGTAGTGGGAAGGACATAGCCGAAGGCAAGGGTGTTCACC
>OMWM01000075.1 GCA_900314775.1 uncultured Eubacteriales bacterium
CTGTAGATAGTTTTTTGTGGTAATTAACATTCTACCAAAAATCCTGCCATGGATCCTTATTTTATTCAGATGTCCAACTTCATTTTACAATCGGCGATAAAAAAATATTTTTGGCCTTTTGTCGAAATTTTTATGCGAAATGCTTCCCCCGCATTTTCAGGTATTGCAATTTGATTTCTTTTAATATAGTATGAAAGAGATTACATTTTAACCTGAACAGGAGATTGATAATATGGATAAAAAGCTTAGAGTAGCTGTACTTGGCGCAACTGGAATGGTAGGGCAGCGTTTTGTAAGCCTGCTCGAGAATCACCCGTGGTTTGAACTCGCAGCGGTCGCAGCCAGCCCGCGTTCGGCCGGCAAGACTTATGAAGAGGCCGTTGAGGGACGTTGGAAGATGGATACGCCGATTCCGGAAGCAGCAAGGAAGCTTGTCGTGCACAATGTCATGGAAGTGGAGAAGGTCAGCGAGAATGTTGATTTCTGCTTCAGTGCTGTAGATATGTCGAAGGACGAGATCCGTAAGATCGAGGAAGCCTATGCGAAGACGGAGACCCCGGTTGTGTCGAATAACAGCGCGCATCGCTGGACACCGGATGTACCGATGGTTATTCCGGAGATCAACCCGGAGCATTTTGAGATCATCGCTTCCCAGCGCAGGCGTCTCGGCACGAAGCGCGGTTTCATCGCGGTAAAGCCGAACTGTTCGATTCAGAGCTACACACCGGTGCTCACCGCGTGGAAGGCGTTTGAGCCGACGAAGGCTGTCGTTTCCACCTATCAGGCGATATCCGGTGCCGGCAAGACGTTCAGAGACTGGCCGGAGATGGAAGGCAACATCATTCCTTATATTGCCGGAGAAGAAGAGAAGTCCGAACAGGAACCGCTGAAGATCTGGGGCCATATTGAGAACGGCGAGATCGTGAAGGCAGACGGACCGATCATCACCTCGCAGTGCATCCGTGTGCCGGTTCTCTACGGCCACACCACGACGGTGTTTGTAAGCTTTAAGAACAAGCCGGCGAAGGACGACCTGATTGCGGCGATGGAGAGCTTTTCCGGTCTGCCGCAGAAGCTCGGCCTGCCAAGTGCGCCGAAGCAGTTTATCCGCTATATGACAGAGCCTGACCGTCCGCAGGTCGCTCTTGACGTCAACTATGAGAACGGCATGGGTATCACGATCGGCCGCCTCAGAGAGGATGTTCTGTTTGATTATAAGTTTGTCGGACTTTCCCACAATACACTGCGCGGTGCCGCAGGCGGTGCGGTGCTTTGTGCGGAGCTGCTCAAGGCACAGGGTTATATCGAAGCAAAATAAATGACGGGCGGTCCGGTCTGCCGCAGGCAGGCCGGGCTGTATCTGACACATACCGGGAGAGGAACAGAACATGTCCAAAGGAAAGAAAATACTAATCGGAATTCTGATTGCCGCAGCCGCGGCAGCAGCACTTTTTGTCTATTTTGCAGTCATACCGGGCATGCGGACTTTCAGCGACGGCACGACGATCAATGGCACTGATGTTTCCGGCATGAACCTGGCACAGGCGAAAGCAGCTCTGAGAGACAGATATCAGGGGTATTCGCTGAAGATTGATTTTGTCAACGAGACAGAATATATCAGCGGCGATGACATCAGTCTGGAACTGAATGATAATGCAAATCTGAAGACACTGCTCGATGCACAGGAGAATGGAACAGCGGGCAGCAATCAGTTTATTGTTGAAGATCTTTACTCATTTGATACAGCGAAGCTGGGCGAACTCATCAGCGGATATCCTGCCCTGAATGAAGATAACATGACAGAGGGCGAGGATGGACAGCTCAGCTACAATACGGATAAGGGTGAATTCGAGATCATCGGCGGCAGTGCCGGTACGGTGCTGGATGCGGTGGAAGTCAAATCAGCCGTCGCGGATGCCATTGCCGAGCTGTCACCGGAGCTGAATATATCAGCGGCCGGACTGTATTCGGGCGGCAGCATTGCAGCGGACAGCAAGACAGGACAGGATCTGGTCGATACGGCCAATAAATATATTTCATCGAATCTGGTGTACACCTTCAATGACGGAGAGACAGAGACTATTAATAAGGATGTCATTTCCCAGTGGGTCGTTGTCAGCAATGAAGACCAGGCCGTACTTGATCAGGACCGTGTGCAGTCTACAATCAATGACATGGTGGATAACCACAGCGATGAGACGGTTACGACCGATTTTAAGACGACAGCCGGCAATACGATTACGCTTACAGTAGCCTCCGCCACCAATTCCGTAGATGTCACAAGCTTTTACAACGATGTGACGGAGAAGGTCACGGCGGGCGAGAGCGGCGAGTACGATGTGCCGTATACGTCAGAGGATGAGTCTGAATATGCAGACAATTTCCATGGCTCCTATATAGAGATCGACCTGGACAACCAGGTATGCTATCTGTACAAGGACGGTTCGCTGGTCGACTCCTCCAGCATTGTATCCGGCAGCGTCGTGTCCTCGCATATGACGCCGGACGGTGTATTCCGTGTCTACAGCATGAGCCGCGATGTGACACTGGTCGGCACAGGCTATGAATCATTTGTCAACTACTGGATGCCGTTCTACGGCAGTGACGGCCTGCATGATGCGTCCTGGAGGTCATCATTCGGCGGCGACATCTATCTGCGCAACGGATCGCACGGCTGTGTCAATCTGCCTTCGGCTTTTGCCGCGGAGATGTATGAGACAATCAGCACGGGCTATTTTGTCGTGATTTACGGCGGCGTACAGACGGTAAGCGGTCAGTATGTCGAGTCACAGACGAGCTCTGCGTCATCTTCGGACACAAGCTCTTCACAGAGCTCATCTTCGGGCAGCACTTCCTCGGGAACGTCTTCACAGGGTTCATCATCAGGCAGTACTTCTTCGGAGACAACGGCACCGGAGACATCAGCACCGGAGACGTCAGCACCGGAGACATCTGCGCCGGAGACGTCAGCACCGGAGACATCTGCGCCGGAGACCACTGAGTGATCTGCGCAGCGGCAATTGTATAAAATGCGGGAGGCAGTATTATGAAAAAGAACATGAATACAGGCTGGCTCGTGGCCGGTGCGGCGGCGGCCGGCGCTGTATGCTGCAGTCTGGTCAGGAAGAAAAAGGAGAAGGACCGTGATTACAGCGGTTATGGCAAGACAGTCCTGATCACGGGGGCGTCAAGCGGAATCGGCATGGAATTTGCCGATGTGTTTGCGTCCAACGGCTTTGATGTGGTCCTTACAGCACGCTCAGAAGAGAAGCTGAAGTCCATCGCCCGGGATATCGAATTCAATTACCCGGTGAATGCCGATGTGATTCCGGCCGATCTTTCCACGGCGGAAGGTGTGGATATCCTGTATAATACCGTGAAGCAGCGCGGCATCCGGATAGACCAGCTTGTCAATAACGCCGGCACCGGCGTGTTCGGCAGCACGGTCGATGTAGATACAGACAAGCTGAGCGAGCTGATTCAGCTGAATATCACAAGCGTGACATTGCTCTGCCGGCTGTTCGGCGCGGATATGAAGCAGCGTCATGAAGGCAGGATCCTCAATGTGGCTTCACTGGGGGCATTTATGCCGGATCCGTATTTTAATGTGTACGGACCGAGCAAGGCCTATGAACTTTATCTGACGGAAGCCATGTCCGGCGAACTGCGCAGCAGCGGCGTGAGCATGTCCGTCCTCTGCCCGGGACCAGTCAGAACCGGTCTGGCGAAGAAGCTCGGCAAGGCGGAGAGCAGATTTGCCCTGACACCGCGTGAAGTTGCTGAAGCAGGATTTCGCGGCATGCAAAGCGGCGAGCTGATTATCATCCCGAACTGGAAGTTCCATTTACTGAAGGATGTCATCTGCCATCTTCCTGTCCGCTGCCGGATTGCTTTTATCCGGGCATGGCAGGAACATCTGCTGGCCAATGGACCGGACGATATATTCAGAAACTGAGATCGAGAGGTACTTCTCACGAAGTACCTCTTTTTTTTATCGTCGCCGGAAAAATATGCCGATCTATTGTGCGGCGATATACCTTGTACGGCCGTATTTGTTTATGTATACTGTGGGAAAGAATGAAACCAGATGCATACGACCTGTTAACAGAAAGGATGACTATGAACAGAAGAAGGTTTTCAGCTTTTTCCGGTGTCATGATGCTTTTATCGGCAGCCGTCTGCCTGGGACTGACAGTTTTTCCGATTCCCGCTTACGCTGCGGAGCAGACAGTGACGCCGTCGGGATCGGTTATGGAAACGGATGGCAGCTATCTGACAGAGGTGCCGCAGGAGGCAGATGACGGGGCCGCGGATTATGCAGCCTTTGCCCTGACAGCATACGGCGATCTGCAGGAAAATGCAGATGAAAACGGGATACCGGTTTACGGGGTCAGCGGCGATACGGTCAGCCTGTCTCTGACCTATGCGGCGTCGGACGGGCAGTGGCAGCCTGTTTTTGATGATACGCGTGCGGCCGGTACGTTTTCTTTTTCGGAGAGTATCGGCAGCGGGGCAGCGGTGCTGCAGACCTCGAAAGACGGCGTAAACTGGGTGACAGAGAAGACGATGACGGATATCGCAGGCAGCGGATCGGACACGATTGCTCTGGCAGACGTAGGGCAGGAGAAACTGCAGGGCGGCTGCTATTGCCGCGTCTATCTGTTTTATCTGCTGGAAGATGGCGAGGAGCCGCATGAGGAGCACTGGTTTGCACCGGAGACCTGCCAGCAGAAAAGAATTACGCAGCTGTTTGAAATCAAGCTGGAGACGGCAGCGGATGAGGCGGCCGGAGACAGCGGGGGCATGGATCTTGGCAGTGCGGTCAGAACCGGTGAGGGATTTGACGGCAGCACGCAGATCGGCGGAGTTGATCCGCATTATGGATGGAAGATCGGCACTTTCACTGTCAGCGGGTACAATGCGAAAACCGATGGCGACGGCCAGGTGCCGGTATTTCTGACTGACGGAGATGAGGAGGCTGTGCTGTCCTTCACACTGCAGCAGGACATCGATCAGATCGGCGGCAATCCGGATCTGTCGGTGGCAGATGACGAGATGGATTATGACACGCAGTCCGGCATTGCCCGGCAGTACTTCGGACGCGGCATGCTGATCGTACAGTATACCGACAGCAGCGGGGCAGCCGGACAGCCCTCTGTGACAGCAGATTATCTGTCTTCGCTCGAGCCCAATACCGCATCAAATATCCTTACCTGCAAGGAAGGAGATTACACGGTCACATTGGATTATCAGATCGAAGACCGGTCCGATTTCTGGGATTTCTTTGATTTAGGTACTTCTGATGCGAATTATCAGATCTGTTTTAGTTTTTCCGTGCGCAGCGACCAGTGCGATATCGGCCTGCAGGCGGCGGATTCCGATACAGTGCTGGATAGCGGTGCCATAGCGGCGGGCGGTTTTCAGGCGCAGTTCACCGGCTCGAAATATCAAAGCGTGCAGTACAGACGGCAGAATCTGATCAGCAGCGAGGCGGGATACCGTCTGGAGGATGCCGCTTCCGGGTCGGTGCATGACGGGCAGACTTTCACCGATGAAGGCATCTATACGCTGACAGCGCAGAACCCGTATACCGGTGAGTCCGTAGAGAAAACCGTTTATGTCGGCACGGACCGCCTGTCGTCGGAATTTGTATCTTCCGGTGCGGATCTGGACAGTTTCGGCACCGGACAGGCGGATCAGGCATCGAACATGAAAGGGGCGGCGGCCATGACCGTGATCTTTGCGGCGGTCGGCGTGATCTGCCTGGTCATCAGCATGCGCGAGAAAAATATGGACGGCTGAGGAGACGAGCGCGGCTGTATATTGCCCGGCATCTATGCTAAAATAGGTACAGCAAATCAGGAAAAGAGGTAATGATATGGCAGGCTGGATCATCAGCGGCGTGGTTATCCCCGTCTGCATGATTCTCTGCGGGTTCCACTGGTGGAAGCATACGCCGCAGAATATAAACGGACTGGTCGGATACCGGACGGGCAGGTCGATGAAGAATAAAGATACATGGATTTTCGCCAACCAGTATGCCGGAAAACGTCTTTGGACATGGGGCTGGGTGACACTCGCGATTACCGTGGCGGTGCTGATTCCGTTTATCCGCAGCGCACGCGATTATCTGGGGACAGCGGCCAACACGGCGGTTCTGGTCCAGGCGGTTGTTGTCATTGAGATCGTTTATCTCACGCAGAAGGCGCTGGCGGCCAGGTTCGATGAGAACGGGCACCGGATCGGTGAGAGCAGCGGTCCCCGCTATGTGAAGAGAACGGATGGCAAAAAGGGCGGACGCAGCCGCAAATAAGACGGGATCGCGCGCAGGGCACCTGCACGGCAAGGCAGAACTCAGAGGCTGCTGATCCTGTCCTGCACGATATCCATGACGCGGCCGAGTGTGAGAATGTCGCGGCAGATGTCGCCGGTTTCCAGTGAATGGTTCGCTCCCGGCACATTACAGACAGGGATGTTATACTGGCTGCACAGATCATCAATGGACACACCTTCTGTCCATGGGTCCGCGCTGCCATGAAAGGCAATGCCGCTGCCGCGGCGCATGAAGCGGAATGTCTCTTCAAGAGGTGTAAAATAGATGTTGTCGGCGGCAATCCTGTTTTCCAGCTGATAACGGGCTGCGATAACGGTGCCGATGCTCTTGGAGACGAAGAGAATGCGGCCGTATGCGCCAAAGTCCACATCCCGCATCTGGCGCTGTGTCTGCTCCCAGGCCGTCAGGAAGGACTCCTTCATTTTATCAGCGCTGCCGCGGACATTGGATGGGAAACCGCCAAAGTGCAGAGGGAAGTTATCAAATCCCGCAGCGCGTGTCAGTTTCGCGCTGTAATACAGAAGCGGCTTATCGGCTGTATAGCCGATGCCCGGAATGAAAACGGCGAGTTTTTTCATAGACTTGTTTTCCTTTCATAAAAAAAGTCCGGAGGAAAATCTTCCGGACTTTGTGCGGAGAGTTAGGGATTCGAACCCTAGGTTCATTTGTGATGAACACGGCATTTCGAGTGCCGCACCTTCGACCTCTCGGACAACTCTCCAACGGGTATTATCATACTATAATATGAAGGATATTTCAAATATTTTTTGCGCCGATTGTAAAATGAAGTTGGACATCTGAATAAAATAAGGATCCATGGCAGGATTTTTGGTAGAATGTTAATTACCACAAAAAACTATCTACAGGAG
>OMWM01000081.1 GCA_900314775.1 uncultured Eubacteriales bacterium
CCAGTCTCTGCATGTAAACTGTTGAAAGCGCCGTGTACCGAACGGTACGCACGGTGCTGTGAGAGGACGGGGGCTAATCACCCCCTCCTACTCGATTGCCTTTGGATTATCCGAAATACTCAACGCCGGAACGGAAGAGCTTCATATCCTGCTCTCCGGTGATATTGATCGCCACGGAATCGCCGATTCGTTCTGAATGTCCCATCTTGCCGAGGATTCTGCCGTCCGGGCTCATGATACCCTCAATCGCGCTGTAGGAACCATTCGGGTTGAACTCCTCATCCATGGTCGGTCTGCCTTCCAGATCAACATACTGCGTTGCCACGCAGCCGCTTTCAAAAAGCTTCTTGATCCATTCGTCGCTGGCGACAAAACGGCCTTCTCCGTGAGAGATCGGAATCGTATAGACATCACCAGGCTTTACACCGGAAAGCCACGGTGACTTGTTGGATACGATTCTTGTATGCACCATCTTGGAAATATGGCGGCCGATCGTATTTCTTGCCAGTGTCGGGGAATCCGGCTGCTGCGGACGGATCTCGCCGTATGGCACAAGGCCGAGCTTGATAATCGCCTGGAATCCGTTGCAGATGCCGAGAATCAGACCGTCACGCTCATTGAGCAGACGCATGACAGACTCTCTTACACGCTCGTTGCGGAATACATTGGCGATAAATTTGCCGGAACCATCCGGCTCATCGCCGGCGGAAAAGCCGCCCGGGAACATGATGATCTGTGCCTGATCAATTGCCTTCTCAAACGCCTCAGCCGATTCCGCAATCGCACGGTTGGTCAGGTTCCGGAATACAACCGTATTGACACGTGCGCCTGCCTTCTCAAAAGCTCTGGCGGAATCGTACTCGCAGTTGATGCCAGGGAATACCGGAATAAATACCTCCGGCTGTCCGATCTTATGTGTGCACACTGCTGCGCAGCCATCTGTATAGAGGCGATCCTGCATGCCCTTGTCCTGAATCTTCGAGCGTGTCGGGAAGACGCCCTCGAGCTTCTGCGTCCATGCGTCAAGTGCCTCATCCATAGAAACAACGGTGCTGCCGAAAGTAAATGCCGGTTCCGCGGCGGTCGTGCCGACCCGTTTGAACGCGATGCCGGCCGCTTCCAGCTCTCCCATCTTCTGCGCGTCAATTTCAGCGACGATGCAGCCGTACTCTGCTTTGCGGAAAAGCTCGTCTGCACTTACCGCGCTGTCAATCTCCACACCGAGCCGGTTGCCGAATGCCATCTTGGAAACGGCTGCGCAGAGGCCGCCGAATCCTTCTGCATATGCGGATACGATGACCTTCCTGCCGATCAGTTCATGGATCTGATCGTACAGAGCCATGATCTGCCTGTAATCCGGCATGTCATCTGCATCGCGCTTTGCCTCGAATTTTACGATCGGATTGCCGGCTGCCTTGAACTCCGGCGTAATGATATCGCTCTCTTTAGCCACATCTACGGCAAAGGATACCAGTGTCGGCGGTACATGAATTTCGTTGAAGGAACCGGACATGGAGTCCTTGCCGCCGATCGACGGCAGACCGAAGCCGAGCTGTGCGGAATAGGCACCGAGCAGAGCGGATGTCGGTTCTCCCCATCCTTCCGGATTTTCCGTCATTCTGCGAAAATACTCCTGGAAGGTGAAACGGATTTTATGATAGTCGCCGCCGGCGCATACAATCTTCGCAATGGAATCCGTCACGGCAAATGCAGCGCCGTGATACGGGCTCCATGAAGTCAGATACGGGTCATAGCCGTAGCTCATCAGCGTCACGGTCGTCGTATTGCCCTTCTGCACAGGAATCTTGGCCGCCATCGCCTGCACCGGTGTCATCTGATACCGGCCGCCGTACGGCATATACACGCTGCCTGCACCGATCGATGCGTCAAACATCTCCACAAGGCCTTTCTGTGAGCAGACATTGAGGTCAGACAGATCGTCCAGCCATGCTTTTCTGACATCGGCCGTATCCGTTTTCTGATCGAAATATCTGTCTGCCTTTGACGGCGATTTGACAAAGACTTCTGTTTCCTGGTGCGCGCCGTTCGTATTCAGGAAGGCACGGGAAATATCTACAATCGTCTTGCCTCTCCAGTGCATGACAAGACGCGGATTTTCTGTGACAACGGCAACACAGGTAGCCTCGAGGTTCTCACTGTCCGCATAGGCAAGGAACTGATCGACATCCTCCGGTGCGACAACGACTGCCATACGCTCCTGTGATTCGGAAATGGCCAGTTCTGTTCCGTCAAGGCCGGCATACTTCTTCGGCACCTTATCCAGATCAATTTCCAGACCGTCGGCCAGCTCGCCGATTGCTACGGAAACGCCGCCGGCGCCGAAATCGTTGCACTTTCTGATCAGACGGCTGACCTCAGGGCGGCGGAAAAGCCTCTGCAGCTTTCTCTCTGTCGGCGGATTGCCCTTCTGCACCTCGGCGCCGCAGGTCTCCAGAGAACTGGTGTTATGCGCTTTGGAGGAACCGGTAGCACCGCCGCAGCCATCACGGCCGGTGCGGCCGCCGAGCAGGATGATGACATCGCCCGGATCGGACGTCAGACGGACGACATTGGAACGCGGTGCCGCTGCGATAACGGCGCCGATCTCCATACGCTTTGCCACGTAATCCGGATGATAGATTTCATTTACAAGACCGGTTGCCAGACCGATCTGATTGCCGTAGGAACTGTAGCCGGACGCGGCGCCTGTCGTCAGCTTTCTCTGCGGCAGTTTGCCCTCCAGTGTCTGATCGAGCGGTACGGTCGGGTCTGCTGCACCGGTTACACGCATTGCCTGATATACATAGGTACGGCCGGAAAGCGGATCGCGGATTGCACCGCCGAGGCAGGTTGCCGCACCGCCGAAAGGCTCGATCTCGGTAGGATGGTTATGGGTCTCGTTTTTGAAATTGACGAGCCACTCCTCTTCTTTTCCATCGACATCGACCGGTACGATGATGCTGCATGCGTTGATCTCGTCGGTCTCCTCCTGATCCTGCAGCTTGCCCTCTTTCTTGAGCTTCTTCGCACCCATCAGTGCCATATCCATCAGGCTGACAAATTTATCCGTACGTCCCTTGTAGATCTCGTCGTGATCCTTGCGGTACTGCTGATATGTGCCCTCGATGGCATCCTTGTAATCGCCGTCACCGAAAAGCACGCTGGTCAGCTCTGTCTGGAACGTCGTATGACGGCAGTGATCCGACCAGTAGGTATCCAGTACGCGGATTTCCGTCATCGACGGATCTCTGTGCTCTTCATCGCGGAAATAATCGCGGATGAACACAAAATCCTTATACGTCATGGCCAGATTCAGGGAATCATACAGCTCTTTAAATTCTGCCGGCTCCATCTTCGTAAAGCCGTCAAAGATCTTCACATCGTCCGGTGACGGATATTCCATGATCAGTGTATCCGGCTTCGGCGCGTTGTTTTCACGGGAATCAACCGGGTTGATGCAGAAATGCTTGATCTTCTCGAGATCCTCTGCAGAGCACTCTCCGGCGATCAGATAGACTTCGGCCGTGCGAACGGTCGGCTGTTCTTCCTCACCGATCAGGCGGATGCACTGCTCCGCAGAATCCGCGCGCTGGTCAAACTGTCCCGGCAGCGCTTCTACTGCAAATGCGGTCTCTCCCTCGCGGATCGGAAGTTCTTCTTCATATAATATATCAAGAGGCGGCTCCGAAAATACCGTGGCTTTTGCCGTTTCGTAGGCCTGATCCGAGATATTCTCCACATCGTAGCGGATCAGTCTGCGGACACCCGTCACACCGGTGATTCCGAGATAGCCGCGGATATCGGCTGCCAGCTCGCCCGCAGCGACGGCATAATCAGGTTTCTTTTCAACGTAAATTCTCCTGACGTTGCTCATTGAGTCCTCCTTCATAATTCAGAAAATGATTTTGATTCAGATTAACTATAGCATAACGCTTTTTATTAATAAAATGAATATATCTAATCTAATATTTTATGTTTCCTTATTAATTTTCTTCCTGCCTGTTTACAAGAACTCCTTTATATGTTATGTTTTTAATATATCTAATGCGTTTCATAAACGGCACTAATAAGGTTGTGATATTACGGACATTAACTACGAATTATACAAGGTATTTTACTATGTGGCGAAATCGCTGAGTTTTTCGGGGGCTTCCAAAAAGCTCTACATCTCCCAGTCTGCGGTCAGCCAGTCGATCAAGTCGCTGGAGAAGAAGCTCGGAAGACAGCTCTTTATCCGCAGCACCAAGAGTGTCAAGCTGACGCCGGACGGCGAGATGCTGTTCAAGCATATAGAGCCGGCAATCAACCTGATCATGCGAGGGGAAAACCAGATTCTCGAATCCAATACGCTCAACGGCGGTCAGCTGCGCATCGGCGCGAGCGATACCATCTGCCGCTATTATCTCGTGCCTTATATCAAGGCATTTCATGAGCATTTCCCGAACGTGCACATCAAAGTGACGAACGGTACATCGGCGCACTGCGTCGATTTTCTGGAGAACGGGCAGGTGGATTTCATCGTCACCAATTATCCGAATCCGCGGATCAACACGATTGCGAACACCATCCGTGTCAGAGAGTTCCGGGATATCTTCATCGCCGGCAATAATTACTACATGCTCAAGAACAAGGAACTCAGTTTCCGCGATATGCTGCAGTATCCGATTCTGATGCTCGATCAGAACAGCATGACGAGTGAATTTCTGCACGGCCTCTTCCGCCAGCGCAAGCTGGAGCTTGTACCGGAAGTTGAGCTGAGCAGCAATGATCTTCTGATCGACCTGGCGCGCATCGGACTTGGCATCGCCTTCGTCCCGGATTTCTGCGTCTCCGACAAAGATCCCGATCTCTTCCGCATCAGGACATCGGAGGACTATCCGACCAGAAGTCTGGTCGTCGGCTACAACAGCCGCGTACCGCTCTCGGAAGCCAGCAAATATTTCATCGACAGCCTGAAGAATGATTTTCACGGCTGAAATGCAGAAAGCTGCCCGTCATGGGCAGCTTTCTTCTTATTCATCTTCATCTATTCCGTTGAAATTATCAAATAAGGAATCGAACTCCTCTGTGTCCAGCATCTCATCGAAATAATCCGTCACCATCTCGAACTCGTCGTCATCCTCGATTCTCTGCAGAACAACTTCTCCTTCTTCCTCCAGGTAGCGGTAAATCCATACCTGCGAATCCTCGTCTACTTCCTGCTGTGCATTCATCGGAAGCAGTGCGATATACGCGATATCATTCACCACAAATCTTGAAATGACAATACATTCAATCTGTGTCTCATCGTCGAGATAAAGTGTCATAGTATCTCTGTCTTCGGATTCGGGCCCATCGGTCTGTCCCATTTTGCTATTACCTCATTTCTTTTAGTGGATTGCGCAGTAGTGCTGCGCTGAATTTAACAACCTGATAACTTACGTAGATTATACATTATGATGATTTTTTTGTAAAGATGACACCTCATCAATAAACGGAGAACGGCCGCAGGCGCGCCCGAAGCGTTCCTTTACATAATAAATATAAAGTCTTTCCTTCGCTCTCGTCATGGCGACATAGAACATGCGCCGCTCCTCCTCCAGGTCTTCTTCGAGCAGTGCCCGCCGGTACGGCGTAATGCCGTCATTCGCATCCGGAATAAACACGACGTCGTATTCCAGCCCTTTGGCGTAATGCATCGTCGCGATCATGACCGCATCCTTGCCGGCATCCTCTTCTCCCGACCGCCTCTCCAGTTCTCGTTCATACGCACGGATATGCTCTTCCCATGCAGACAGCGTCTGATACGGTCTGCTGCTCTCCTGCAGTTCATCGAGCACACTGACCAGGTCCGCCGCGTCGGCGCGGACCGATGCCGCATATTCCTGCAGAAACTGATCATAGCCTACCGCCTTGCGTATATAGGCAATCGCCGCATACGGCGCCATCCTGTGCATCATCGCAATATCGTATTCCAGGCGGCTGATCCGCTCCTGCATCCAGGCACGTGACTCGTAGCTGTTTCTGAGCGCCGCCAGATCAATCTCCGCATCCTGCAGCATCCTGCGGCTGATGTAGCGGTTCGGCCGGTTGATGATGCGCAGAAAATCGCGTCTTTTCCGGCTGCCCTGTGCGATGTGCAGATACGCCATGATATCCATCGCAATCCAGTGATTGAAAAGATCCGGCACGCGGCTTCCCAGCCGGAAAGGAATATTGCGCGACATCAGATATTCCACCAGCATGCGGGACTGCGTATTGGTCCTGAACAGGACGGCCATCTGCCCATACGGCAGACCGTTTCCGTGCAGCTGTTCAATCCGGCGCACGATCTCCGCATTTTCCTCATATGGAGACCGGAACTGCCTGACTAAGACGCTGTGCGGCGAGGCACTGCGGTACGGCCGGAAGGTCTTCTGAAAACGATGCCGGTTATGGGAGATCAGATTCGACGCCGCCTGCACAATCTCCGGACGGCTGCGGAAATTATCGGGCAGATAGAGCACCGCCGCTTCCGGATAGTCCTGCGTGAAATGCAGCATGATGCCGGCATTGGCCCCGCGGAATCCGTAAATGGACTGATCATCATCTCCCACGGCGAACAGGTTGTCCTCATAGCCTGCCAGCATCCGGACTATTCTGTATTGCAGCAGATTGATATCCTGAAATTCATCCACCAGGATGAACTGAAAACGCTTCTGCCATGCCGCCAGAATATCCGGCCG
>OMWM01000074.1 GCA_900314775.1 uncultured Eubacteriales bacterium
CCAGTCTCTGCATGTAAACTGTTGAAAGCGCCGTGTACCGAACGGTACGCACGGTGCTGTGAGAGGACGGGGGCTAATCACCCCCTCCTACTCGATTTTGTTTTCCGGTGGAATATTCTGCGAAAATGACCGGTGAGATGTTTCACGTGAAACATCTCAGAGCTGACATGCCAGCACGACGAGTTCGTCGTCCGGCTGCAGATGGTAGGTTTTGACCGCTTCGAAACCGCTGCGATTTTCCCAGCGGGCTTCCTCAGACCCGCCCGGTTTTCCGGAGATGCCGGTAAAACAGCACGCAGATGATGACGGAGAGCACAGAGCCGGCCGGTGCGGCGAGGCCCATGGCGTACAGCGTATCCGGAAACATTTTCGTGGCCAGCCATGCGCCCGGGATGCGGACGCACAGGACGGAAATGAGGTTATGGATAAAGCTGTAGATCGATACGCCGGCGGCACTGAAAAAGCCGCTGAACTGAAAGTGAATGCCGGCGAAAATGCAGTCGATCACGTAGGTGCGCATGTACTGCACGGCAAAATCCCGGACGACCGCGTCACTGGTAAAGAGCGAGAAAAACGGGCCGGAAATGAACTGGAACAGCACCGCGAAGACGGCGCCGATGCCGGCGGCGATATAAATGCCGTAGCGCATCGTCTGCCGCGCACGCTCGCCGTCGCCTGCACCGAAGCACTGCGAGGCGATGGTCGAAACTGTCGAGAGCATGGTGGACGGTACCAGGAAAAGGAAGCTGATCGTCTTTTCGACGATGCCGACGGCGGCGGAGATTTCCACGCCGCGCTGGTTGGCGATCACGGTGATGACGAGAAAGCTGACCTGGATAAAGCCGTCCTGGCACATGATCGGCACACCGATGCCGAGTATTTTCTTCAGAATCGGCCGGTTTGGGCGCAGGCAGTCCCGCGTCAGCTGCAGGCTCATGCTGCGGTTCCGGCGGATGCTGACAAGGGCGAATACGACGCTGACCGCCTGGGCGATGACCGTGCCGAAGGCGGCGCCGGCCGCGCGCATGTGCAGCGGTCCCATGAAAAGAATATCGAGGCCGATATTGACGATGCAGGCAACGATGATAAAATACATTGGCGTTTTCGAATCGCCCATGCCGCGGTAGATCGAGCTGAGCACGTTGTAGGCCACGATAAACGGAATGCCGGCGAAACAGATCGTCAGGTATTTTTCCGTATCGGCGACCGCTTCCGGCGGCGTCGACATGAGGGAGACGATGCCGGAGACCGCGGTCAGCAGAAGCGCTGTGGCAGCGGCCGCGACGATGACGAACAGCACGATCGTATTGCCGACGATGCGGCGGAGCGTGTCATGCTGCTGCGCGCCGACCGCCCGTCCGATCATGACCGCTGCGCCCATCGCGAGGCCGACGATCATGACCGTCACCATGTGCATGATCTGCGAGCCGATGGAGACGGCGGAAATGACGTCGGCGCCGTTGAACTGTCCGGCGATGAACAGGTCGGCCAGTCCGTACAGCGTCTGCAGAAAATAGGAGAACAGATACGGCAGACTGAACCGGACCATGTTCTTAAGAAGATTGCCCTGAGCCAGATTATTCTGCATGGTTTCTGCCTCCTTCCTTATCAGACGCCGGCGTTCTCGTCCCGGATGTCTGACTTACCTTTTCGGACGCCGCCTTTACCGGAATCCGGATTTCCGTGACGAACTGGCTCTCATCGCTCGTAAGTCCGTTGTCGATCATCGTAATTTCGCGGGAAAAGCCGTCGATGGCCAGATGGCGGCTGCTGATATAGTCAAGGAGCATGCGGTAGTAGGCCGGCGCGTCCTTGTGGCTGCCGCGCAGCCGGATCGAAACCGCCTGGCAGGCCGGCATCATTTCCGCCTGCCCGCTGAAGTCGTCCTCCGGGTCCAGCTGCAGAAAAACGAGGTCATAGCTGTCAAATGCCTGCCGGCGCAGGTTTTCCGGCGTGATGCCGACGCCCACCTTGCCGAGAAATATCAGGGCATCGGACTGCCCCTCGTCCAGCTTGCGCAGCGAGGATTCAAGATCCAGATAGCTTTTCAGATGCAGATTGCCCCGCATCAGCACGAGCCGGACCGGGTCCGCCTCGATCAGAGACACCTCGCCGAACACCGAGGTCCGCGCATCTTCGATCTGATGCAGGCGGCTGTCAATCTTGCGCTCGATTTTCCGGAGTTCACGCTCCTGCGCGATGACCTTCTCCTTCTGCTGCGTGAGCAGTTCCTGAATTTTGTCGAGGTCGCGGTTGTTCAGAAAATCGCGGATCTGCGGCAGAGACATACCCAGAACACGCAGATAGCGTATGGTGTTCAGACACTCGAACTGGCGGCTGCTGTAGTAGCGGTAGCCGGTTTTCGGGTTGGTGTATTCGGGCTGCAGCAGGCCGAGCTGCTCGTAATGGCGCAGCGTGCCGACACTCAGGTGAAACATCCGGGCGACCTCACCGATTGGAAAAAGTTCTTTATAATCCATGATTGTATCCTTGCTTTCATCATTTGCTTTGCAGTTTATTCTAAACCCTACATCTATTATAGAGTCAAGGGCTTTTATCAAATATATTTTGTCATTTTAATAGCATGCTATTGACACGGAAAGAAAACAGGACTATTATAATAGCAAGCTATTGAATTAACCCTGCTGGTTCTGCTATAGTAGAGGCAGGAGGCGGAATATGATTACAGAAAGAAACAGCTGCGGTATGTTAATAAAACAGATCAACAGTGAACTTGAGAAAAATGCGAATAATGCGCTTCGTGCGGATAACCTGACTCTGTCGCAGATTGCGGTTCTGAGCGAGCTGGACCAGGTGCCGGAGAAGCAGCTGAGCATGAAACAGATGGAGAAGAAAGTCCATGTTGCGCAGAGTACGCTGGCCGGCGTGGTGAAGCGGCTCGAGAAGAAGGGATTTGTCGTCGGCGCCGAGAGTGAGAGCGACCGGCGCGTCAAGGTGATCCGGCTCACGCCGGCCGGAGAACAGTGCTGCCGGCGGGCCGAGAAGACGGCCGCCCTGCACGAGCAGCAGCTTTTATCGGCACTCACAGAGGAAGAGAAGGGCACTTTTCTGAATCTGCTGCAGAAAATACGCGGTTCGTTCCACTGAGCCGCGTAATATTTTTAACCATATCAATCGCATGCGATTGTTAGCATGCGAATGAAGAAGGAGGACGGAATGCTGAAGATTTTCAGGTATCTGAAGAAGAAGGAATGGGGCTATGCCGCCATTTGTGTCATTTTCATTGTATTTCAGGTATGGCTTGACCTGAAACTGCCGGATTACATGTCGGAAATTACAACGCTGGTGGAGACAGAAGGGTCGGCCATGAGCGATATTCTCCATGCCGGCGCCTGCATGCTGCTGTGTGCCGTCGGCTCGATGGCCGCCTCGATTGTCACCGGCTATTTTGCCGCGAAGACGGCAGCGGGGCTTTCGTACACGCTGCGTGAGCTGGTCTATAACAAAACGCTTGATTTTTCGATGAAAGAAGTCCGGCAGTTCTCGGCCGATTCCCTGCTCAACAGGACGACAAACGATGTCACCCAGATTCAGACCCTCGTGGCGATGGGCCTGCAGGCGATCATCAAAGCGCCGATCCTCGCGGTCTGGGCGATTGTCAAGATCTGGGGCAAGAGCTGGCAGTGGACGCTGGCGACGGCGCTGGCCGTGATTATTCTGATCATAGCGCTTGGCATCACCCTGATTTTTGCGGTTCCGCGTTTCCGCAAAATCCAGTCCCTGAATGACCGTCTCAACACGGTGACAAGGGAGCAGGTCGGCGGTATCCGCGTCGTGCGTGCCTATAATGCAGAGGAGTATCACGGAAAGAAATTCGAGGCGCAGAATGACGAGATCACCGAAAACAATACGGTGGCCAACAGAGTCATGGCGCTCATGTCTCCGACGATGTCATTTCTGAATTCCGGCCTGACGCTGGCGGTTTACTGGATCGGCGCTTTCCTGATCCTGCATGCCAGTGCGGATGCCAAGCTTGGCATTTTCTCCGATATGGTTGTCTTTTCCAACTACGCGATGCAGATTATCATGGCGTTCATCATGCTGAATATGATCTTCGTCCTCCTGCCGAGAGCGCAGGTAAGTGCCAACCGTATCATGGAAGTTTTGAATACGCCGGTTTCCCTGAAGGATGGGGACGGCAGCGGCGAGGAGAGCGGCCAGGGAACGGTCGAGTTCCGCGGTGTTTCCTTCCGCTACCCGGGTGCCGGTGAGGATGCGCTGAAGGATATCAGCTTTACTGTCGGAAAAGGCGAGACCTGCGCCCTGATCGGCGCGACCGGTTCCGGCAAGACGACGGCGATCAACCTGATCCCGCGTTTCTACGATGTCACGCAGGGCGAGATCCTGGTCGACGGGGTCGACGTGCGCAAGTACCGGCAGGACGACCTGCGCAGCCGGATCGGCTACTGCCCGCAGAAGGCAAAGCTCTTCTCGGGTACGGTGCGGTCAAATATCGCTTTCGGCGACAGCGGAAAGCCGGCGCCGGATGATAAGGAAGTGCAGACCGCGCTGGAGATTTCGCAGTCGGCGGAATTTGTCAGCAAAATGAAGGGCGGCGCCGATGCGCCGATCGCCCAGAACGGCACCAACGTTTCCGGCGGCCAGAAGCAGCGTCTGTCCATCGCGAGGGCGGTTGCCCGGAAACCGGAAATACTGATCTTCGACGATTCTTTCTCGGCGCTCGATTACCGGACCGACCGGGAGGTGCGCCGGCAGCTTGGTGAAAAGACGAAAGACGCCGCGAAGATCATCGTGGCACAGCGCATCAGCACCATCCGCGACGCGGACCAGATTCTGGTGCTGGATCACGGCAGAATCGTCGGCAAAGGAACCCATGACGAACTGATGGCATCCTGCACGCAGTATCAGGAAATTGCCGCATCACAGCTGACGAAGGAGGAGCTTGCAAATGCCTGACAGAAAACAGAAAAAACAAGGGGATAAAAATCCGTTAAAGCAGTTCATGCAGTATATCGGCCGTTTTCAGGCGTGGATCAACCTGTCGATCATCCTTTCTCTGGTAGCGGCTATTCTGAACCTGATCGGACCGAACGCGCTCTCCAAGGTCACCGACCTGATCACGGAGGGACTGACCGGCGAGATGAATACTTTCTGGATCGTGCGTATCTGCATTCTTCTGGTACTGCTGTACAGTCTCGGCTGGGCTGTTAACTATGCAGAGGGCTTCATCATGGCAACCGTCGCCCAGAGGATCACCAAGTCCATGCGGTCGGATATTTCAAAGAAGATCAACCGCCTGCCGCTGCGGTATTTTGATTCGCATAATACCGGCGACACGCTCTCGCTCGTCACGAACGATGTGGATACGGTCGGCCAGATGCTGAACCAGTCGCTCTCGACGATTGTGCTCAACATTTCCCTGCTGATCGGCGCCGCGATCATGATGTTCTGGACCAACTGGAAAATGGCGTTTCTCGGCATCCTCGCGGCATTGCTGGGCTTTGGCATTTCGCTGCTGATCATTTCCCGGTCGCAGAAATACTTTTCGCAGCAGCAGGCAGAGCTGGGCGCGCTCAACGGCCACATCGAGGAGACATACAGCGGTCTGCTTGTGATCAAGGCCTACAACGACCAGCGCCATGTCCGCAGCGAATTCAAAAAGAAAAACGATATTCTGTATAAAAGCAACTGGAAATCACAGTTTTTCAGCGGTATCATGCAGCCGCTGATGATGTTTATCGGCAACCTCGCCTACGTGGTTGTCTGCGTAACCGGTGCGGTCCTGGCTATCCGCGGCGAGATCACCTTCGGCGTAATCGTGGCGTTCATGCTCTACATCCGCAACTTCACGAACCCGCTGCAGAATCTGGCGCAGGCCTTCAGTTCCCTGCAGTCCATGACAGCGGCGTGTGAGCGGATCTTCACCTTCCTGGACGAGGAGGAGATGGAGGACGAAAGCGCGAAGACGACCGTGATCAAGCACGTAAAAGGCGATGTGCAGTTTGAACACGTCAGCTTCGGCTACAATGAAAACCGCGAGATCATCCATGACTTTTCGGCCGATATCAAGGTCGGACAGAAGATCGCGATTGTCGGGCCGACCGGCGCCGGCAAGACGACGATGGTCAACCTGCTGATGCGTTTCTATGAGGTAAATAAGGGAAAAATCACGATCGACGGCATCAGCACGAAGGATATGAAGCGGGAAACCGTGCACGATATTTTCGGCATGGTTCTGCAGGATACGTGGCTGTTTGAAGGAACCGTCCGTGAAAATCTTGTCTACAACAGGAAAAATGTCACCGATGCGGAGCTCGATCAGGTTTGCAATGCCGTCGGCCTCTCTGACCTGATCCACCAGCTGCCGGATGGCTATGACACGGTTCTGACCGATGACGCGGCGATTTCCGCAGGCCAGAAGCAGCTGTTTACGATCGCCCGCGCCATGATCGCCGATTCACCGCTGATGATCCTCGACGAGGCGACCTCCTCGGTCGATACCAGAACGGAGCTGCAGGTGCAGAAGGCGATGGATATGCTGACCGAAGGCCGGACATCCTTCGTCATCGCCCACCGGCTCTCCACGATCCGCAATGCCGACTGCATCCTGGTCATGAAGGATGGCGACATCATCGAGAGCGGCACGCACGACGAGCTGATGAAAAAAGGCGGCTTCTACGCCGATCTGTACAACAGTCAGTTCGATGCAGCCTGAGGGCAGCAGCATAAAAACTCTATATAACGAAAAAACGGCGTCTCCAGCCAGAGCTGGAAACGCCGTTTTAATCTGCTGTCTTATAAGGTGACGAAGCCAAGGCCGATTGCCTTGTAGCCGCCATGGCACGAAATTACCGCACCGCAGATGTCGAAGTTGACCTTCTTGAAACCGAGGTCGTACGCGGTCTCTTCCATCTTCTTCAGAACCGCTTCCTCGGCACCGTATACATACATGATGTTCAGGTAGTCCTTCTTGATATTGTAAGCGGCTTCCGTCTCGCGGATATACTTCTCGCAGACCTTGATCATCGGTCCGCGGTACTTCTTCGCCGCATAGAGACGGCCCTGCTCGTCGCGGATGATCTCCGGCTTGATCTTGAGAATGCTCGATGCGATGTAGGCAGCGTTGGTTACGCGGCCGCCGGCACGCAGAAACTCAAGAGAATCCGGTACGAAGGAGCTCTGGATGTGCGGCTGGATAGCCTGAAATTCCTCGAACAGTCCCTGATAATCGGTGATGTTCTCCTGACCGCCCTTGCTGTCAATCAGTGTGCGGGCCTCGATCAGGTAGGCGATGCAGCCGGCGCCGAACGCCTTGGTGTCGATGGTATAGACATCCTCAAATTCCTGAACTGCCAGCACGGAATGCTCGTAATTCGTGGAAATACCGGAAGAGAGCGCGAAGTTGTAGATCACGCAGTCCGGGTGCTCCTGGCGGAGACGGGTGAAGAAATCAATGTAGTCCTGCACATTGTCTGCAGAACTCTTCGGGGTATCGCCGGTCTTCTCATAGTAGTCGAAAAGCTCCTCCAGAGGAACGGAACCATCATCGAAAGTATCCGGTCCGATGCTGACATGCATCGGGAGCACAATAATGCCGTACTTCTCCTGCAGTTCCTTCGGCACATCGGAACCGCTCTCGGTTGTCAACAGAATTTCTCTCATAGTCTCACTCCTGATTTATTAAAGTATATTTATTCGCCGATTGTAAAATGAAGTTGGACATCTGAATAAAATAAGGATCCATGGCAGGATTTTTGGTAGAATGTTAATTACCACAAAAAACTATCT
>OMWM01000067.1 GCA_900314775.1 uncultured Eubacteriales bacterium
CTTCGACAGCTATACATTACGAGAGTCCGATGACCTTTTCAATTGTTATTATGGTAGGCAGAGGCTATTTCCTACCCACACATGTGCACGAAGCCTCAATAAATATTACATTAAAATGTTCGCAGTATGCGCTTCTGTATAGAGGAACGACTGCGGTATTATTATAAGGCGATATTATGAAGAGATATCAGATCAAAGAAGTAAGAGAACACCAGAATAATGCCGGTACCAAGGCGAATGCCGATGTGGCGGATGTAGCATCGCGTATGGGTTTTGAAGAATATCTGATTCACATGAAGGATCCGGGCAGTTTTACCGGGACCAACCTTGTGAATAAGGGCATGCGTTGGCTGATCCGCCAGAACTGTTATGTCAGAGAGTGGGCGGCTTGTCCATCTGCTGTGGAAACGGGATCAGTCATGCTGCTGCAGCATCCGTTTCATTCACCGCAGATCGGACGTGAACGCGCGCTGATGCGGCTGAAGCAGAATGGTGTACGGTTTATCTGCATGGTGCATGACGTGGAGAAACTCCGCGGCATTTTATACAACAATTATTATAAAGAAGAATTCGGCTTCATGATGAAGATCGCGGATGTTCTGATTGTTCATAATGATGTAATGAAGAGATATTTCGTTCGCCGCGGTTTTCCAGAGGACAGAATCGTTGTACTCGGCATTTTTGATTATCTTATGGATGAGCCGGAGCCGCCGAAGCTCCCGGAATTTTCGAAAAGCATTACGGTGGCGGGCAATCTGAATACGGCTAAATGCGGTTATATCGGCCATCTGCCGGAGATTGCGCCGGTGAAGGCGATCCTCTACGGCATGGGCTTTGATGAGCGGATGCGCAGCAGCAATATTGACTACCGAGGCGAACTGGCGCCGGAGGAAGTGCCATCGAGGATGACCGAAGGTTTTGGGCTTATCTGGGACGGGACGGATATCGACGGATGTCAGGGACCATCAGGTCGGTATCTGCGCTACAACAATCCACATAAGCTGTCTTTATATCTTGCATCCGGACTGCCGGTTGTGATATGGTCCAAGGCAGCGGAAGCGAAGTTTGTCCGCCGGCATCACGTCGGTATCACAGTGGATTCTCTGCGCGATCTTGCTAATCTCATAGAAGCGGTTACACCGGAGGAGTACAGAGCAATGGCGGAGAATGCCATTCCGATTGCAAGGAAGCTGCGCCGCGGTGCCTATACAGAGCACGCACTGCATGAGGCACTTGCGATCGCACAGGCAAGATAAGATTTCAGGCGGTGCATAACGCTTGTTTGTTCAGACATCTCTATAAGGGGAGATTGACTGGTTTGGGAGATCTCCTCTTTTTTACTGCAATGTTTTTCAGATTATGACAGGAAGGTACTTATTCTGTGCAGCAGACATCGATTAAAAAGAATTTCATAATGAATTCCATCCTGACGATGTCCTCCTTTATTTTTCCGTTGATTTCCTATCCGTATGTTTCCAGAATTCTGGGACCGGCAGGAACCGGTAAAGTAGCGGCGGCGACGTCATGGGTTTCCTATTTCAATATGTTTGCCCAGCTTGGAATTCCTACGTACGGCATTCGCGCCTGCGCGGAGGTCCGGGACGATAAGGAGAAACTTTCCCGTACCGTGCAAGAACTGCTGACGATCAATTTGATCATGGGTGCCATTTCTTATGCGGCGCTGTTTGTGCTGATCAATATCAACAGCAGCATGGGACAGGAAAAGCCGCTCTATATTATCATGAGCGCCATGATTCTTTTCAATGCGATCGGCATGGATTATCTGTTTCAGGGACTTGAACAGTATTCGTATATCACGAAGCGGTCCGTCCTGTTCAAGCTGATTGCGCTCGTCGCCATGTTTTTGCTTATCAGAACGAAGGACGATTATGTCATTTACGGTGGCCTGACGATTTTCGCATCGTCCGCTTCCAATGTGATGAATTTTTTCTACGCAAGAAAATATATTTCTTTTAAGAAAACCGGAAAACTGAATCTGCGGCGTCATCTGAAGGCGGTTTCTATATTCTTTGCGATGGCGTGTGCGACGACAGTGTATACGAACCTCGATGTCGTTATGTTGGATTATCTGAAGACAGACGAGGACGTCGGTTATTACAATGCGGCGGTCAAGATCAAGAGTGTGCTGGTCAGTATTGTCACATCGCTGGGGTCGGTTCTTCTGCCGCGTGCCTCCTATTATGTGGAGAAGGGTATGAAAGCAGAATACCGGCGGATTACGGCCAAAGCGATTAATTTTGTCTGGCTCTTTGCAGCGCCGCTTTTTATCTATTTTACGCTTTTCGCACGGGAAGGCGTTCTTTTCCTGTCGGGCAGTGCCTACGAGGGCAGTGTGGCACCGATGCAGATAATCATGCCGACGCTGCTGCTGATCGGCCTGTCCAATATCACCGGTATGGAGGTTCTCGTACCGCAGGGTGGGGAGAAGATCGTGCTGTATTCGGAAATTGCCGGCGCCGTCGTGGATTTTACACTGAATATGCTGCTGATTCCGAAGATGGCTTCATCCGGTGCGGCAATCGGTACGGTTACGGCGGAAGCCGTCGTGCTTATTGTTCAGTATGCCTGTGTCCGCAATCAGGTACGGGAGCAGTTCCGCGAGGTCCGTTACGGTACACTGCTGATGGCACTGGCGGCCGGTGCGGCGGCGTCCTGCTGGGTACGTCTGCTGCCGCTGGATTCGCTGGCATTTCAGATGCAGAATTTTCTGATTCTGATTATTTCCGCCGTATGTTTCTTTGGCGCATATCTGGCCGTTCTGCTCCTCCGCAAAGAGCCGCTGGCCCGGGAGATAACTGGACAGGTTCTTCACAGAATCCGCAGAAAATGAACAGAGAACAATCAGGAAAGGGGGTAGACTTCATTGGATGTTCGCGGAAAGAAAATACAGCTATTTGAGTTGATGTATTATATACCGCTGGGACTTTTCCTGGCCGGAGGTATCCTTCTTGATTCTTTCTATCAGGTATATGGCGGGCCGAAAGTCGAGATTATGATCTGCATGGTCAGTATTCTGCTTCTGGTGATCCGGGAGATTATTTTTGAAGAGTACGGCCCCGCGGACTGGACCTGTCTGATTCTGACGATATTTTTCTTCGGACTGGGTGTATTAATCGGAAGTTTGTACTATGCCTCGATCTTTTTCATGATATTCGGCGGACGGAATATTCCGTTTCGACGTATTGCAAAATTTGCATTATGGCTTATTATTATTGTGTTCGTGATTGTTGTGGTGAGTGCTAAACTCGGCATCATACGAAACTACACACGTATCGAGAGCGACCGCAGCAACCGGGAATATCTGGGCTTTCTGAGCGCACTGTATCCAGGCAATTTTCTTTTTGCCATCACGGGTCTGGCGCTGTATGAATACAGGGAGAAGTTCCCGCTGGTCGGCTATCTGGCGCTTGGAGCGGCGGATTACTGGGTGTACGTGATGACAAACGGCAGGACGAGTTTTTATATGACGATAATTCTGCTGCTTTGCGGCATCGTCCTGAAGATCTGGCCGCATATCATGACGCACTTGAGAGCTGTGAATTTTTTGCTTGCGCTGACGGCACCGATCTGCGTGCCGGTCAGCTTCTGGCTTGGTGTCGGCTACAATTCGGACAATCCGCAGATGTTCAGCCTGAACACGCTGGTGAGCGGCAGGCTTTACTATATGCACGTGTCTCTGGAGAAATTCGGCATGACTGCTTTCGGCCAGTACATCCCATGGGTGGGACACGGTCTGAATGGGAGCGGCGTTGAGACGTCCGGCGACTATATCTATGTTGACAACATGTTTATCTATTTCTGGCAGATGTACGGATGGGTTACGGGTGCGCTGGCGACGGTGCTGATCTTTCTGGCCATGTATCACATGTACCGCCGGAAGAAATATTATATGCTGCTGATTGCAGCGGCATTTCTGCTCTTTGGCATGATGGATAATTCCATGCTGAAGATCCGATATAATCTTTTCTATATTGCAATGGCATGTGAGCTTTTCGGAGCAGGATTGGAGGAAAATGCTGATGGATAAGAATGTAAAGCACAGAGAGATCAGAGTATCCACACTTTGGTATCGCATTCTGAAGCAGTGGAGAGTGCTTCTGATTGCAGGTCTGATTTTTGCCGTTCTGGGCGCAGGTTATAAGTATGCTGGCATGGCGGCAGCCAATGCAAGTGCCAGAGAGGAAGCGGTCGATACGCAGGATGCGCAGGAGACCGGTAATGCAGATGAGCAGAGTGCTGCGTATTACGAGATTATTACTCGTTCGCAGCAGCAGATGCAGGATGTGCAGTCCTATCTCGGAGAGACGATCCTTGGCAAAATCGATCCGTCCAGTGAGCCGGTTGCCTCTGCTACGTATGTGATTATGCAGCAGTCTGATGCGGCATCCGCAGCGTACAGCCCGGATTATGCAGCGCAGGAGATGTCTCTGGCCCTGCAGAATGATCTTGACTGGGAAGCAATTGCGAAGACACAGAATACGAAGTCACAGTATATATATGAGTTAGTTGGTTTTGATGTCATAGTGGCCGAATCCGATTCCGAGTCTTCCAACGAGGGCAGCAATGAGTCCAAGACGACGCCGATGATTATGGTGACTGTCAAGCATTATGATATGGAGGCGGCGCAGGAGATACGGGATGCCATCGACGCGCAGGTACAGGAACTGTTTACCGGTCTCAATGTTTCGGATTATTACACGATTACCCTGAAAGATACAGCTGAGCAATACGTGGTTGACGGGTCTTTGCTCAGTTGGACCAATTCCAGACTGAATGAGCTTACCTCATTGAAATCCAACATCGAACGTCTGCAGTCCGAGAAGGATCAGTATACATCGGGCACAGCATCGTCAGCAGTTATTCTCAGCAGCAGCGATATGGCGAAGGGATGTCTGAAGTATGCCGCAGTCGGATTTGTCGGCGGCGTTGTATTGATGATGCTGCTCATGGCATTTTATATGGCAGTCTGCGGCAGAGTCCTTTCCGCGGAAGAGCTGAACCGCGTATTCGGACTTCGCCTGCTGACAGTTATGCCGGAGAAGAAACAGCATAGAACTGCATTCGACAGAGCGGTGGCCCGTCTGGATGCGGACGGCAGAAATGAGCTGACCGAAGAGGAAAGCTATCAGCTTGCGGTGCAGAATCTGCTGGCATTTTACGAAGGCCGCGAGGGCAGTATCCTGCTGACTGGTGATGTGCCGGAAGATCTGCTGCAGCATGTCATGGAGCAGCTGCAGAGCGAGCTTAAGGAGACCAGGCTGCAGTTTGCCTGCTGCACAGCCATCAACCGTCATCCGGCAGCGATTAAACAGCTGCAGGGCAGCGATGCGGTCATTCTCGTGGAAAAGATCGGTGCGTCGCATTACAAAAATGCCGCAGCGGACGTTGAGATCATTGAAAACCATAATAAACTGATTATCGGCAGCATAGTTCTTTAAAGTCAGGAGAGAGTATTATGACGTATGATTATCTGGTTGTAGGCGCCGGCCTTTACGGTGCTGTATTCGCACATGAGGCAAAGGAAGCGGGCAAATCGGTTCTTGTCATCGACAAGCGGCCGAATATCGCCGGCAACGTGTACACCGAGAAGATCGAAGGCATCAACGTGCACAAGTACGGTGCGCACATTTTCCATACCAACAACAGAAAGGTATGGAATTATGTGAATCGCTTTGCGGAGTTCAATCGTTTTACGAATTCACCGGTGGCCAACTACCACGGTGAGCTCTATTCGCTTCCGTTCAACATGTACACCTTCAACAAGATGTGGGGTGTCGTGACGCCGGAAGAGGCAGCGGCGAAGATCGAAGAGCAGAAGGCAGCGGCCGGCATCAAAGAGCCGCGCAACCTTGAGGAGCAGGCGATCAGCCTGGTCGGCACGGATATTTACGAAAAGCTGATCAAGGGCTACACAGAGAAGCAGTGGGGCCGCCCGTGCACGGAGCTGCCGGCGTTCATCATCCGCAGACTGCCGGTGCGCCTGACCTTTGACAACAACTATTTCAATGCGCTCTTCCAGGGCATCCCGATCGGCGGTTATACGAAGATGGTGGCCAACATGCTCGACGGCATCGAGGTGCGCCTGAACACGGACTATCTCGAGGACCGCGAGGGCTTTGATGCGATGGCGGACCGCGTGATCTACACCGGCCCGATCGATGCGTATTTCAATTTCAGTCTGGGCACACTGGAATACCGTTCCGTCCGTTTTGAAAATGAGGTTCTGGACAAGCCGAATTTCCAGGGCAACGCCGCAGTGAACTACACCGACCGCGAGACGCCGTGGACACGTATCATCGAGCACAAGTGGTTTGAATTCGGCAAGGATGAAAACGGCAATGATCTGCCGAAGACGGTGATCAGCCGTGAATACAGTTCCGAGTGGAAGCCGGGCGACGAGCCGTATTATCCGGTCAACGATGAGAAGAACGGCGCGCTTTACGCCCGCTACAGGGAACTGGCGCAGCAGGAGAAGAAGGTTGTCTTCGGCGGCCGTCTTGGCGAGTATAAATATTATGACATGGATGCCGTGATCGATTCCGCACTTACCATGGCAGAGAAAGAGCTGAAAGCCTGAGGGGGGATGCGCTCATATGGATAAGATAGCTGTACTGATACCCTGTTACAATGAAGAGAAAACCATAGAGAAAGTGGTGAAGGACAGCATTGCGGCGCTGCCGGATGCGAAGATCTACGTTTACAACAACAATTCGTCTGACCGGACAGCGGAGCTGGCCGAGAAGGCAGGCGCCATTGTCCGCAATGAATATATGCAGGGAAAGGGCAATGTAATCCGCCGTATGTTCCGCGAAATTGACGCCGAGTGCTACATCATGATCGACGGCGACGACACCTATCCGATGGATTCGGCGCCGGAGATGGTGGATCTCGTTCTGTATCACAATGCGGATATGGTCGTCGGCGACCGTCTTTCCTCCACCTATTTCGAAGAAAACAAGCGGCCTTTTCACAATGCCGGCAACAGCCTTGTCCGCGGCGCGATCAACCACCTGTTTCACTGCAATATCCGCGATATCATGACGGGCATGCGTGCCTTTTCCTATGAATTCGTCAAGAGCTATCCGGTGCTTTCCACGGGATTTGAGATCGAGACGGAGATGACAATTCATGCCGTCGCCAACAACATGCAGATCGAAAATGTGATCATCGAATACCGCGACCGCCCGGAAGGCTCCGTATCCAAGCTGAATACGTTTTCCGACGGCAAGCGGGTCATCGAGACGATCGCAAGGCTGTTCCGCGACTATAAGCCGATGATGTTTTTCTCGATTCTCGGCCTGATTCTCGCGGCGCTCGCGATCATATTCGTGATTCCGGTTTTCCACGAATACAATATCTCCGGCTATGTGAGCCGTTTCCCGACTCTGATCGTATGCTGCTTTACGATGCTGGCGGCGATTCTGTCGTTTTTCACCGGATCGACGCTTTCCGGCATGGCGATTACGCGGCGGCGGGAATTTGAGATCGAACTGAATCGTATTCACGATGACAAGATGCGGAAACGGGGATAAAGGAGTTGGCCTATGTCTCTTTTGAGTGTTGTTCTTCCTTCTTTCAATGAGGATGAGATTCTGCCGGAGACGGCACGGATTCTGCGCCGCGTGCTGACGCAGGCGGAGATTCCCTACGAGCTTATCTTCGTTGATGATGGTTCCGGGGACCGGACCTGGGAGGAGATCACGCAGCTTCATGAGGAAGACCCGCACGTACACGGTCTGCACTTTTCCAGAAATTTCGGCAAGGAGGCGGCGATCTGCGCCGGGCTTGCCGCGGCGAAAGGCGACTGCGCTGCGGTGATGGACTGCGACCTGCAGCATCCGCCGGAGACGCTGGTGGAGATGTACCGTAAATGGCAGGAAGGGTTCGAGGTCGTCGAGGGTGTGAAACGAAGCCGCGGAACCGAGAGCAGTGCGCACAAATGGAGTGTCGGTATATTCTATCGGATCATGTCAAAGGTTACGAAAACCGACATGTCGCATGCGTCGGATTTCAAGCTGCTGGACAGAAAGGCAGTGGATGTGCTGCTGGAGATGTCGGAGCAGGATCCGTTTTTCCGCGCGCAGTCTTCCTGGATCGGTTTTAAGACCGCGCAGGTCGAATTCGATGTGCAGAAACGGGCTGCCGGGCAGTCCAAATGGAACATGCCGGCGCTGATCCGCTATGCCTTGTCCAACATCGCTGGCTACTCCTCGATGCCGATGCAGATTGTCACGGTCATCGGTTTCCTGTTTTTACTGATTTCTGCGGTGACGGCGATCGTATTTCTGTGCCGCCTGATTATCGGCGCACCGGTGACGGCGCTGGCCGGCGCGGTGCTTCTGATGATGCTGATTGGGTCGATTCTGATGATCGCGCTGGGCATCGTCGGCTACTATCTGTCTCGGATTTACAGGGAAGTACAGGGCAGACCGAAGTATATCATATCGAGGAAAATCTGAAGGATGGTTATCGGCTTTGTTTAAATGGATTAAGGATTTATTTTTCAAATGTTATAACAACAGGGTTCTCCGCTATTGTTTCTACGGCGGGCTGGCGACGCTGGTCAATCTGGGAAGCTACTATCTCATGCGGCACTTCATTCCGCAGATGCCGTATACGGTGGCGAATATTATTTCCGTTCTGCTGGCGATTATCTTCGCCTACTTTACGAATTCACGGTTCGTATTCCGGTCGAAGGCGCAGGGGCTGCGTGAGCGGTTCGGTGAATTCGTAAAATTCTTCGGCGCGCGTCTTTCCACGCTGATCATCGAGGTCGGCGGCGTGGCGGTGATGAACGAGTACATGAATATCAATGACCGGCTCGGCAAATTCATCGTGCAGTTTATTGTACTCGTACTCAATTATATTTTCAGCAAATTTCTTGTTTTCAAAAAGAGATAAAGACAGAAGGCATCGGATGTGCATCCGATGCCTTCTGTCTTTATGCCTTGATCGCCCAGCGCATCTTCGTCGAGTGCGCCCGTCCGTTGCGGCGGCATTCTTCGGCGGACGGCCGGACGACATCGCGGGCGGCGTCGCTGTAGATGCCCTGCCGCTGAAAATAGCGGAAGGCCTTCTTGACGATGCGGTCCTCTCCGGAATGAAAGGTGAGAATCGCGATCCGTCCGCCCGGCTTCATGATGCCGGGGAGCTTTTCCATGAAGGCCTCCAGCACCTCGAATTCACTGTTGACGTCGATGCGGACGGCCTGGAAGACGCGCTGGCAGGTCCGGCGCATTTCCTTTTTGCGCTCTTCAGCCGGGAGACCGCTGAGTTTCGGCGCCATGACGTCCTCAATCACATCGCGCAGGTCGGTCGTCGTGAGAATTTTCTGTGCTGTCTTATTGCGTTTTACGATAGCGCGCGCGATATCGGCGGCATACGGCTCGTCGGCATTCTCGGTCAGCATCCCTTCCAGTTCCGGCTTTGTGACCTCCTGCAGCCGCTGCGCAGCGGAAATGCCCTTCTCCGGATTGAGCCGCAGATCGAGCGGCCCTTCGGTCTTGTAGGAAAAACCGCGCGCCGGGTCGTCGATCTGCATCGATGAGACGCCGAGGTCCGCCAGCACGAAGTCAAACGGCCCTGTCTCCTTTGCCAGCAGATCGATGTCGGCAAAATTCATCTGCCGCACGGTCAGAATCTCCGGCCCGAAGCCCTGGTCTGCCAGCCGCTTTGCCGTCTTCGCGGATTCGATCGGGTCGGCGTCCAGCCCGTAGATATGCCCGCTGCCCTTGAGCTGCTCGAGCATGTGCCGTGTGTGGCCGCCGTAGCCGAGCGTGGCGTCGAGCCCCTGCTGGCCCGGCCTGATCTGCAGAAAATCCAGAATCTCCGGCACCATGATCGGGATGTGCATGCCGGCTGGCGTGCTGCCCTTGCTGATGACGTGCGCCACGGTGTCGGCGTATTTCTCCGGCTGGCGTTCCTTGTATTTCTCTTCAAATGTATGCGGATGCGTGCCGCGGTAGTGAATGCGGCGTCTGTGCCCGCTCTGTCTGTTTTCCTCTGTCATTTTTGCCTTGTATGATGATTACAGAAGCTAAATCAACATTTTCCTTTCTTTTTCATTCTGTGGTTCAATACATTCAGATACTGTGGGACTTTTTATTTTTGCC
>OMWM01000084.1 GCA_900314775.1 uncultured Eubacteriales bacterium
AGATAGTTTTTTGTGGTAATTAACATTCTACCAAAAATCCTGCCATGGATCCTTATTTTATTCAGATGTCCAACTTCATTTTACAATCGGCGAATAAATTTCCTGATAAAGAGCGCAAAAAAGAACCCCATCGTCAGATGGGGCTGCAATCCGTAATATGCAGTTCCCCATCATTCAAGCCTTGGCACCTTACCATCCGGCAGGCTGCCGTGCGGTCAACGAGCTTGTCTCGCGCGCACTCTTTGATAATAAGCAGCCCCTTGTGAAAAAATGAAAATTCTGCCTGAAAAATTATTTTTCCTGGAGACAGTACATATTCTGAATACCAAATCCGATATGGTTTGGCAGCAGATGACAGACAGATTGCATGGAGGATGTATATGATGAGTAATTACGATAACAAAAACAATGAAGAGAAGAACAGAAAAGCTTTCGAAGCGGCGCAGGCAGAGGCGTCAGCCGGAAATCTGGTCGGCCTTAACAGGCTGGGCATGTATTATCTGCGAGGAATCGGCTGTGAGCCGAATCAGGAGATGGCTTTTAAATATGTTATGCAGGCGGAAAACGGGGGCTTTGCCAGTGCCTTGTACAATCTTGGCGGATTTTACGCAGATGGTATCGGCTGCAGGCAGGATAAACACATGTCGTTTCACTGTTTCTACCAGGGAGCACTGGCCGGTGATCTGGACTGTGTGGTGAAAGTCGGAGTACACCTGCTTGCCGGAGTTGGATGCAGGAAAGATGAAGCGCAGGCCTACGAGCTCTTTAAGATTGCGGCGAAGGCTGGCAATGCTGAGGGCATGAACAGGCTTGGCTTAGCCTATGAATCAGGGCTGGGCTGCACACAGGATCACCAGGCTGCCGTCGAGTGGTTCCGGAAAGCGGCGGACAATGGCTATGTGGATGCACTTTACAACCTTGGCATCATGTATCAGAGAGGCAGAGGCTGCGAGAAAGACGATAACAAGGCGTTTCAGTACTTCTATCAGGCAGCACGCGCAGGCCAGTCAGATTCCATGATGAAAGTTGCCAAAGCATATGGCACAGGGATCGGCTGCGAAATGGATGTGGAGGAATCCGCCAGATGGGTCGTCAAAGCAGCGGATAGCGGGAATCCGGAGGCACTCAGAGTGAAGGGCATGGCGCTGGAAGAAAGGGACGGCGAGGAATATACTATACAAGCGGCAGAGTGTTATATCAAAGCGGCGGAGAATAATGATGCCTTCTCCCTTTACAAAGTAGGCGGGTATTTTGAGACCGGGAAATTTGTGGCAAAAGACATGGACAGAGCCAGAATGCTTTATCAGAGGGCAGCTGAGCTGGGCTGCAGGGAAGCCCGGCAGCGGCTGGCAGAAATGTGACAGCGCACGCGGCAGGCACGAAGGGCGGCGTGTAAGCCCTTTGCGCCTGGTTTTACCGCGCAGATACGATCTTTTGCCGAGGCTTCGTCCGTTAAATAAGAAATTAAATTCAAATCTTTGCAATACGTGTTATAATATTGTGGCAAGACCATAAAAACAGGTATACGCCTGCATTGGCGCAGGCTTTTGCATACAGGACGGAGGAATGAGATATGGCAAAGAAACCGTATTATATAACAACAGCGATTGCCTATGCTTCTGGTAAACCGCATATCGGCAACACCTATGAGATCGTGCTGGCTGACAGCATCGCCCGGTTCAAGAGAATGCAGGGCTATGATGTCCGTTTCCAGACCGGCACCGATGAGCACGGCCAGAAGATTGAGCAGAAGGCGAAGGAAGCCGGCATCACACCGAAGGAATATGTCGACAGGACATCCGGTGAGATCAAGCGGATCTGGGATCTGATGAATACATCCTACGATCGTTTTATCCGCACGACCGATCATGACCACGAAGTGCAGGTGCAGAAGATTTTCCGCAAGCTGCATGATCAGGGCGATATCTACAAGGGATGCTATAAGGGCAAGTACTGCATCGCCTGCGAGTCTTTCTTTACCGAATCTCAGCTTGTGGACGGCAAGTGCCCGGATTGCGGCAGGGATGTCGTGGATGCCGAGGAGGAGGCGTATTTCTTCCGCCTCAGCAAATATGCGGATAAGCTGATCGATTACATCAACACGCATCCGGATTTCATCCAGCCGGAATCCCGCAAGAACGAGATGATGAACAATTTCCTCCTGCCGGGCCTGCAGGATCTGTGTGCTTCGAGATCCTCTTTTAAATGGGGCATCCCGGTTGATTTTGATGAGAAGCATGTCGTATACGTTTGGATTGATGCGCTGAGCAACTACATTACCGGTCTCGGCTATGATGTGGACGGCAATAACGGCGAGCTCTATGAGAAGTACTGGCCGGCGGATCTTCACCTGATCGGCAAGGATATCATCCGTTTCCATACGATTTACTGGCCGATCATGCTTATGGCGCTCGGCGTGCCGCTTCCGAAGCAGGTTTTCGGTCATCCGTGGCTGCTGATCGGCGAGGGCAAGATGAGCAAATCCAAGGGCAATGTCATCTACGCAGATGATCTTGTCCGCTATTTCGGTGTCGATGCGGTCCGCTATTTCGTACTGCATGAGATGCCGTTTGATAACGACGGTTCCATTTCCTGGGAGCTGATGGTGGAGCGCAACAACTCCGATCTGGCCAATATCCTGGGCAACCTCGTGAATCGTACGATTTCGATGAGCAATAAATATTTCGGCGGCGAGGTTCACAACGGCGGCGTCCATGAGCCGGTCGACGATGAATTGGCTGCGATGGCAGAGGCGCTGCCGGAGAAGCTGAACGCGAAGATGGACAAGCTCCGTGTGGCAGATTCGATCACCGAGATTTTCCAGCTGCTGCGCCGCTGCAACAAGTATATTGATGAGACGGAACCGTGGAAGCTGGCGAAGGACGATGCGAAGAAGGAGCGTCTGGCGACCGTTCTCTACAACCTTCTCGAGGGCATCCGTATTTCCGCGATCTGTCTGGCACCGTATCTGCCGGATACCTCCGCGAAGATCCTCGATATGATCGGCACCAGCAAGCGCGATTATCTCGATCTTGGCAAATTCGGCCAGCTCGAAAACGGTATCCACGTAACCGCGAAGCCGGAGATTCTCTTCGCGCGTGTTGACCTCGATGAGCTGCTGAAGAAGATCGAGGAGGACGGCATCTACGAGCCGCAGAAGGCTGAGCCGGAGAAGGATGAGAAGGCAGCGGAGACTGAAGTGATGGATGTCGAGCCGAAGGCGGAGATTTCCTATGAGGACTTTGACAAGCTGCAGTTCCAGGTCGGCGAGATTCTGGAATGCGAGGCGGTGCCGAAGTCGAAGAAGCTCCTGAAGTCGCAGATCCGTGTGGGATCCAGGGTAATACAGGTCGTTTCCGGAATTCACAAGCATTACACGCCGGAGGAGATGGTAGGCAAGAAGGTTATGGTTCTCGTAAACCTGAAGCCGGCGACGCTGGCGGGCGTCAAGTCCGAGGGCATGATTCTCTGTGCGGAGGATAAGGACGGCAATCTGGCTGTCATGGTGCCGGAGAAGGATATGCCGGCCGGCGGTCCGATCTGCTGATCGATATAAAACAGAATACGACAATGTACGCGGTCCGCTATGTCAGCGGGCCGCGGTATTTATACGGAGGCGTTAAAATGATTTTCGAAACGCATGCGCATTACGATGATGAGAAGTTTGACGAAGACCGTGAAGCCGTGCTTGGCGGTATGCAGGAAGCCGGCATCGGCCGCATCGTCAATGTCGGATCCGATCTGGCGTCGACAAAGCGCAGCATTGAGCTTGCGCACCAGTATCCTTTTATCTATGCGGCCGTCGGTGTGCATCCGAGCGACGTGGGTCAGCTGAATGAGGAGACCTTTGCCTGGCTGACGGAGCAGACCGCGCAGGAGAAGGTCGTCGCTGTCGGTGAGATCGGTCTCGATTACTACTGGGAGAAGGATGTGAAGGCGCGCTACGACCAGCGCTACTGGTTCCGCCGCCAGATCGATCTGGCGAGGGAGAAACAGCTGCCGATCATTATTCATTCGAGGGAGGCGGCCAAGGACACGCTGGATATCGCGAAAGAGGAGCGAATCGGGGATATCGGCGGTGTCGTGCACTGCTATTCCTATTCGGTGGAGATCGCCAGAGAATATCTGAATATGGGTATGTTTCTTGGAATCGGCGGTGTGCTGACCTACAAGAACAGCCGCGTTCTCAAGGAGGCAGCCGCCTATGCGCCGATGGACAGTCTGGTACTCGAGACGGACAGCCCGTACCTGACGCCGGTGCCGAACCGCGGCAAGCGCAACAGCTCGTATAATCTGCATTACGTTGCCGACGCGCTGGCGCAGATCAAAGGCATCAGCCGTGAGGAGGTTATCGAGCAGACATGGAATAATGCCATGCGGCTGTACCGGATGAAAGAGTGAGATGATAAAGGCCGGAGAATGAGAGGTTTTCATTCTCCGGCTTTTTTAAGTGGTGCGCCCGGCGGGCGCACGTTTCTAACCGGTGCAAGTCCGGAATCCGCCCGGTAGTGGGAAGGACATAGCCGAAGGCAAGGGTGTTCACCGTGAGGTGGAATCTGAAGGAAGCTGGATGCGCTGGGAAAATACTAACCAGTG
>OMWM01000083.1 GCA_900314775.1 uncultured Eubacteriales bacterium
CTGTAGATAGTTTTTTGTGGTAATTAACATTCTACCAAAAATCCTGCCATGGATCCTTATTTTATTCAGATGTCCAACTTCATTTTACAATCGGCGGAAAAGAGTAATTATAGTAAGTAAAGGAATAATATGACCCGACGGAATAACAGGCGTGCCGGACAGAAAACGGCATCCCCAACAAGGCGGCGGGTATTCGGACGAGTGCTTGCTGCAATTGGTTTATTCATGATCATTGCGGCGGCACTTATTCTTTGCCGCCAGTATTATCTGGATAAAAATTCTGCCGATATGATGGAAGATCTCCTTTCGGAATTGGAAGAAATGATTCCGGACGAACCCGGTATTGCGGCTGAACGCATCGATCATTCAAACGGACAGACTGTTTCCGTGCTGCAGGTTGATGGCGTTAACTGCGCCGGGGTGCTTTCTGCGGACAGCATTGATAAGAAGTGGCCGGTTGGCAGTCAGGATGAATCAATTGATGACCTGCCATCTCTGCGAACGGCGGCTGCAAAGGATGAGGCATATCTTACTATAGTGGGCAGTGACAGCCCGGGACAGTTTTCACCGCTTACGCAGCTGACAAAGGGTGATGCGGTTAATTTTACGGATGTGAATGGCATCACTTATCATTACACGGTTGTATTTGCCGGCACGGAAACAGATCTGAAAGCATTTGTCAATCACGATGCGGCAGAGACCGAGACAGTGCAGGAGACAGACGGCACAGGGCAGGCAGATTCTGAAAATTGTATATTTGATCTGGAACTGCGCGTGAGCACTTCCTCGATTCATCCTCTGATTATCGGCTGCCGGGAGAAATAGAAAAGAAAAGACCGGTATGCAGGTGTTTTCGGCTTTTGCAAATATGAAGAGTGACAGTACAGTTGACGGATATGAATGTATCGGGTATCTTCAGATATAAGGACTGATCTGCAGACGCAGCAATGGCGCCTTGATCAGCAGTATACAGACAGTGGTGACAGGATGAGCAGATTAAAAAGTATCAGACGGAGAATGGCGATGTTCTGCATTAATCATTTTCTTGCAGGAACTCATTTCTTCAATGCCAAAAGGAAGCTTTTAAACAGCGCAGGATACCAGATCGGGAACAATACGAAGGTCGTAGGGCCGCTTTTTCTGACGGGCGAGCTGCGCGTCGGGGAAGATTGCTGGATCGGCAGAGATTTTACGGTCGACGGCAATGGGGCGGTTGAGATCGGCAATCGCTGCGATATTGCTCCGTCCGTCTGCTTTTTTACCGGGACACATGCTATCGGCGATCATTCGCGAAGAGCCGGTACCGGCAGCAACGGCAGGATTATCATACAGGATGGCTGCTGGATCGGCGGAAGAGCGAGTTTTATGAATCCGGTTACCGTCCACGCAGGATCGGTGATTGCCGCCTGCGCCTGTGTATGCAGCGATATTCCGGCTGATGTTCTGGCAGGCGGCGTACCCGCCAGGGTGATAAAACAGCTGCATTGATATTTGCGGGTGTCCGCAAGGCAGATAAAGACAATGTATGGCAGAAATGACTGTATATTGTCTTTTTTTGTGTATTATTTCAAGCGCGCCAATTTATCCCCTCTCTGCAGTGCATTATCTGCAATTCTGCCTCGTGACGCCGGAAACGGCCGACAGCAGATAAAATCTGTGAACCTTTGTTTGAATATCAGCTGGATGTATTGATAAAAAAACAGCTGGTCTTCTTTTTTACTATTGACAAATACCCAACGGGGGTATAGTATAATAAGCGTCAACAGAAAAATACCCGGATGGGGTATTTAGAGAAAGGGAGGAAGATATCATGACAGACAACATTCTGGAAGTCAGAGATCTCGTTAAGAATTACAAGACGAAGAAGGGAACGACGCAGGCAGTAAAGGGCATCTCCTTCCACGTTGAGCGCGGCGAGATATTCGGATTTCTCGGCGCAAACGGCGCCGGAAAATCGACGACGATCAATATGGTAACAACACAGCTACTGCCGGACGGCGGGCAGATTATATATGACGGCGAGGACCTCACGGCCGATACAGCGGCAATCCGCAGAAAGATCGGCGTTGTCGCCCAGCACAACAACCTGGAGCGCAGCCTGACGGCGGAAGAGAACCTGTATTTTCACGGACGGTATTTCGGCATGAAGACCTCCGAGATCAAGGAGCGTTCACAGGAACTGCTCACCAAGTTCGGTCTGTGGGACAGAAGAAAGGATTTCGTGCGGAACTACTCGGGCGGCATGGCGCAGCGTCTGAAAATCGCAAGGGCGATGCTGCACAAGCCGGAAATTCTTTTCCTGGACGAGCCGACAACCGGTCTGGACCCGAATTACCGCAATATTCTCTGGGATCAGATGCTGAAGATGAACCGCGAGGGAACCACGATTTTCCTGACCACACATTATATGGAAGAAGTCGAGAGCTTCTGCCGGCACGTGGCGATCATGAAAAAGGGCGAGATGCTGGCTTGCGGCACTGTACAGGAACTTGAGGAGAAGACAGGTACACAGTCGCTCAACGACGTATTTCTTGTGCTGACCAATCACGACGGCGTCGATGACCGTCAGAGTGCCAATAAGGAGGAGTGAATCATGACAGACGATAGAAATCTCAGGAAAACGGCTTTTTGGGCAATGGTTAAAAGAGACCTGCTGGTGCAGTGGCGTGACAAATGGGAATTCGTATTCCGTGTCGGCATGCTGCCGTTCATTCTGATTCTGGTCTACGGCTTTATGCTGCCGAGCGTCGGCATTCTCCCGGAGGAGTTCCCGACACACATGTTCTGCGGCATGATCGGTATGTCGATGCTGATCACCGGCATTCACGGAACCGCCGTGCCGATCTCGATGGACTTCCACAATCTCCGTGAAATCGAGGACAGACTGCTCGCACCGGTATCTTCAAGGACAGTTGCGTATGCGAAAATGTTTGTCGGCATTCTGGAGTCCTTTATCGGCGGTCTGATCGTACTGCCGATCTCCCTGATCTTCATGGGATCAAAGATTTCCGTGCAGATGACGGCGTCAGCGATTCCGCTTCTGATTCTCGTACTGATTCTGACAGCACTGGCATCTGCCGCACTCGGCTTACTGGTCGGTACGATTGTAAAACCGTCACAGATTGCGGCAATGTTCCCGGGCTTCCTGATGCCGGTCGTATTCCTCGGCGGCATTTTCTACACATGGCATCAGCTTTCACCGCTGCCGGCAATGCAGGTGATCACGCTGTTTGATCCGCTGACTTGGATCAACGAAGCCATCCGCGCCATCATGACGCCGCAGATCGTCAGCCTTCCGCTGGCGGTGACGATCACCGGTATTATCGCATGGATTATCGTGATGGGTGCCATCGCGATGAAGCGTTTCGACAGACTTGTTTATCAGCACTGATAAGAAATAAACTGCTGCTGTTCCGTTTTCGGACGGGATGGCGGCAGTTATTTTTTGAAGCAATCCGCCGCAGCAAAAGCGTGGAAAAAAATTTCTGCACATGAAACATTTTCCGCTCCCCGGACGTGTTATTATTAAAGCACACTTGATATAAAGATAAGGAGAAAGAAATATGAAACACACAAGGTTTGCGAAAGCGGATAATATGGCGGGATCGATTCTTCTGCTGGCGATTGCATTATTCCTGGTGGCGGCGGTTTTTATGGTGCTGCGCGGTCATGGATATCTGCGGGAGGGCACGGCAGGATTTGTGATCATGCTGTATAACCGTCTGTCCTGCCTGTTTTTCGCCGGCACGGCGCTGACAATCGGTCTGCTGGATGGCAGAAAAATATTTACGAAAATCATGTTTGCCCTCGGCCTTTGCGCGGTGGCGGCGGCGGCCTTTTTCGCGCTGCGCAATCCCGTCCGGGACCTGATGGCCTGGCCGTCCTGGAAAACCGTGACAGTTTCAGCCTGTTCTTTTGAGAGGATACATACCGTAAGCCGCCGTTCCAGCACGTACTACCGGTTAAACGGTTACGATGAAAACGGGGACGCGGCAGCCTTTGATCTCAACAAAGCTACTTATAAAAAGTATAAGAACAAAGGTCTGCACAGCTTTGCCGTTACTTACACACCATATACGGAATCGGTTATCCGCGTCGAGGTGTCGGATCAGTAAGCGCCGGGCCGGACAGAGGGCAGATTTCTGTACACCTTTCTGAGTAATATGGAGACAGCCGCCGGGCTGCATGCCGGGCGGCGCTCATTCATAAACGCAGAGGTGACAGAGAAATGGCTTTTCAGAAGGGCATGACGGCCTATATCGTTGAAAACCGGTGCCAGGTGGCGCCGGTGGTGATTGTCCGAAGCGAGGGATACGGATTTTACACGGCACATTTTACGGGGCGGCGGCACGGCGCAGTCCGTCTCCGGGCGAGCCGGTTTTACGCGACCGAGGCGGAAGCGCGCAGACATGTGCTGCACGATACGCGGGTGATCTCCGGCAGCCAGTACCAGTATGATAATTCCCGCAGCCCGTATGGAATCTGAGCGGTGCGCGTGATTATTTGCGGCAGCCCCTGACCGCGCGCAGTCCCGCGTCGATGAAAACACTTAATATTTTCTGAAATTCATACTATTACAGAGGGCATTCATCTCTTTGGATTTTAAATGCCGGTTTACCCGGGGGAAACGGGAACAGGCCAGGCCTGCGCGGATTCAGGGACGGAACCAGGTCCGAAAGACCCGGAACGGGTCAGGTCAGCGCCGGTCAGGGAACGGGCCGATGATGGAAAAATACCGCGCAGCTCCGGCATTCGCCGCCGCTTTTTGATAGATTATCGGGGAAAAATGTGTGGTGCGGTGTCGAAAAATGTCGAAAAATGTTAAGAAGTGTCGAAAGGTGTCGAATAAATTATAGTGACAGGCGTTTGCAAATATGGTAAATTAGTCTTGTACTAAAGATAAAGCGTTCGAAGTACCGAAGATAACATCAGCGGAAGTACAGAAGATAAGCGATCTTAATATACGAAAGATAAAGCGTGCAGAGTAATTCTTCATGAATTGCACTGCACGTTAATTTTTTCCATATAATTTTGATTTCAGGCGATATGGCTCTCAGATAGCAGAGCAAGCTTATCTGCCTTTATCCGGGTTCTCCGCCAGCCGGATCAGAATGCGGTCCAGCTGATAATCCATGATGCGGTGGCATCTGCGCATTATGGCTTCCGGTTTCTCGGCCATGTCATCCTGTATATACTGGATCAGCAGTCCTACGAAGACGTAGCGGTAGAAGCGCGCGACGATGATCTGGTCGGCTTCGCTTACCTGAATCTGATTGCGCTTTGCGCATTCGCTGACTGCTTTCATCAGTATGGCTCTGGCATAGTCATTCATGAAGTTTTCCAGATTGCCGCGGTAAGAGGAGAAGAAGATGTTATGAATGATATTTTTACTTCCGCGAAGGGCGGTAAGCAGTTTATACAATCCATCCTCCCATCGAAGAGGCACATTGGATTCACCCAGAACACCGGTGAATGCGGTATTCATGCATTCCGTCAGGAAATCGTCCATACTGCCGAAGTGATAATAGAAGGTCTGGCGGTTGACGCCGGCCTCCTGGCAGATCTGTCGGACGGTGATTTTATCAAGTGAACGTTTTTCGAGCAGCCCGAAGAAGATATCCATGATTCTGCGGCGGGTATCAGGATTTTTTTCGGTCGGCATCAGAGAATTTTCCGGCATGGCAGCTCCTTTACATGTATTTGTATTCTAAGTATATTATTAACTAAAACTTCCCATAGCAAAAATGGGCTTCGCACCTTGAAAACTCAATAATACAGGCAATCAGATAGGATCTTTATGCCGCTAAACCCGCCTTTGCCA
>OMWM01000066.1 GCA_900314775.1 uncultured Eubacteriales bacterium
GACGGATGCTCTGTTTGTCATGCAGTTTTCAAGGTGCTTTCCACCCGAACGAATTTCTTCAATTCAGGATTGACTTTTAATAGTTAGTCTACTCGATTCAGAGAAATGGTGCAGCCGCAAGGAATCCGCGCAGCCGTGTTTTCCGGTTTTCAGGCAGCAGCCGGCCCTCGCCGTCAAGCTGTCAGAAAACGTTGAAAACAAAAGCTTTTCGTCAAAATGCACAAAAACAGGGCACAAATCGGCCGGGCAGCATGGGTTACATAATTCCGGGCGTTTGCGGCGGTGAAAATTTATGCACCGATCAGGCTTTCCCAAAGCCTTATTTTATAGTTATACACAGGTTTATCCACATTATCCACAGAAAAACCGTACGGCCGTGAAAAAATGCGGGGCAAATATATGTTTTGTTCAAAGTGCAGAAATTGTCTGTTTTATTATGAGGGCGGCAGACTGACGATTGCGGAAGCTGACTGTAAACATTGTATAATGAGCGGCAGATGTCAGAATGGCACATCAGTTTGCTTGATAAAACCGGTATTTGTGCTATAATAAAAGCAACTCCAGAAGGATGTGAAGCGATTCACACTGGTTGTTAAATTAGACGGGATAGGAGTTGATTATATGCGTTATATCATTAGCGGAAAGAACATTACAGTCACGGATGAACTCAAAGAAGCAATATATAAGAAACTGGGCAAGCTTGAGAAGTTTTTCACACCGGACACGAAGGTTTACGTGACACTGAGCGTACAGAAGCAGCGCCAGAAGATCGAAGTCACCATTCCGCTGAAAGGGCACACAATCCGCGCGGAGCAGGAGAGCGATGATATGTACGTATCCATCGATCTGGTGGAGGAGATCATCGTCAGACAGCTTCGTAAATACAAAACCAGAATCGCACGCAAGAGCCGTCAGAACCTGCAGCAGGCATTCCTCGAGGAGGAGGCAGCCGGCGAAGACGAGCGCGGCATCAGTATCGTAAGAACCAAGAAATTTGCCGTGAAGCCGCTGACACCGGAAGATGCCTGCGTGGAGATGGAACTGCTCGGACATAATTTCTTTGTTTTCCGCAATATCGATACAGATGAGGTCAATGTGGTTTACAAGCGCAAAGAGAACACATACGGTCTGATCGAACCGGAAGATTGATAATAACAGGATATGAATTGCAGCGAAAGCCGCCGGATAAAACCGGCGGCTTTCTTTGCGGGTGCGGCGGCCCAAAAATACATGGAAAAACTTGCGCCCTTAACAGTGGTAGTGCTACAATAACTTCTACGGATGAGGTAAGTTATGCTTTTTTGATAAATATAGTATTTGGGAGATAATTTATGGGCTTATTTGACAAATTAATGGGATCGCACAGCGACCGCGAAGTGAAGAGGGTCATGCCGATCGTGAAGAAGATCGAGGCACTTGCACCGGACATGGAGAAGCTTTCCGATGAAGAACTTCGCGCCCAGACGGACAAGTTTAAAGAGAGACTTGCCGCCGGGGAGACGCTGGACGATATTCTGCCGGAGGCATTTGCCACGGTCCGTGAGGCTGCCGGCCGTACACTTGGGTACAAGCATTACCGCGTACAGCTGATCGGCGGCATTATTCTTCATCAGGGCCGTATCGCCGAGATGAAGACAGGCGAAGGCAAGACGCTGGTGGCAACGCTGCCGGCTTATCTCAATGCGCTCGAGGGCAAGGGCGTACATGTCGTTACGGTCAATGATTACCTGGCAAAGCGAGATGCCGAGTGGATGGGACAGATTTATAATTTCCTCGGCCTCTCTGTCGGCTGCATTCTCAACGGTATGACAGGACAGGAGCGCCAGGAAGCGTATAACAGCGATATAACCTACGGCACTAATAATGAATTCGGTTTCGATTACCTGCGTGACAATATGGCGATCCGCAAGAAGGATCTGGTGCAGCGCGGCCTGCATTATGCCATCATCGATGAGGTCGATTCCGTCCTGATTGATGAAGCCAGAACACCGCTGATCATTTCCGGACAGAGCAGCAAATCGACGGCCATCTACAATGCGTGCGATTACCTCGCCAAGCATATGGTCAAGGGCGAGCGCAAGGGCGAGATCAACAAGATGACAGCGCTGATGGGCGAGGAAGTCGAGGAGACCGGCGATTTCATCGTCAATGAGAAAGAGAAGCATGTTGTCCTGACAGAGAGCGGCGTCCACAAGGTTGAGCAGTATTTTCACCTGAAGAACCTGGCCGATGCCGAGAACCTGGAGACGCAGCACTGCATGACGCTGGCGCTGCGTGCCAATTATCTGATGCACCGCGACAAGGACTATGTTGTCAAGGACGGCGAAGTGCTGATCGTCGATGAATTTACAGGCCGTATCATGCCTGGCCGGCGCTATTCCGACGGCCTGCATCAGGCAATTGAGGCGAAGGAAGGCGTGGATGTCAGACGGGAGAGCCGTACACTGGCTACGATCACGCTGCAGAATTATTTTAACAAGTATGATAAGAAGGCCGGCATGACCGGTACCGCCGTGACGGAGGAGAACGAGTTCCGTGAGATCTACTCACTCGATGTCGTCGAGATTCCGCCGAACAAGCCGGTCATCCGTAAGGATAAAGAGGACCTCGTATTCGCGACGCATGACGAGAAGGTCAATGCGGTCGTCGATGAGATCGTCGAGACGCACAAGACCGGACAGCCGGTGCTTGTCGGCACGATCACGATCGAGGCATCCGAGGAGATCAGCCGGAAACTGACCGCGAAGGGCATCAAGCACAATGTCCTGAATGCGAAGTTCCATGAACTCGAGGCACAGATCGTCGCCCACGCCGGTGAGGTAGGCGCCGTGACGATTGCCACGAACATGGCCGGCCGTGGTACCGATATCAAGCTGGGCGAAGGCGTTGCCGAGCTCGGCGGTCTCAAGATCATCGGTACAGAGAGACATGAATCGAGACGAATTGACAATCAGCTGCGAGGCCGTTCCGGCCGACAGGGAGATCCGGGTGAATCCCGTTTCTATCTGTCACTCGATGACAAGCTGATGCGTCTTTTCATCCCGGAGAGCATTATGAAGCGTTTCCGCGCCCTGTCCCATGATGAGGGCGTTGCGATTCAGCACAAGATGCTTTCCAAGGCGATCGAGAACGCGCAGAAGAAGATCGAATCGAACAACTTCTCGATCCGTAAGAATCTTCTCGACTACGATCAGGTTATCAACGAACAGCGTGAACTGATCTATAAAGAGAGAAGAGAAGTCCTCGACGGAGAGAATATGCATGAGGAGATCATGCGTATGATCGGCGAGGTCATGAACAACGAGATTTCTTCTGTAATCGAAGAGGGACAGCCGCCGCAGGAGTGGGATTTTGAGATGCTCAACCGCACCATCCTGCCGATTGCGCCGATCGAGCCTCTTTCCATGAATCCGGACGATTATGAAGGCTATACCCGCGAGAAGCTGGTGGAAGAGGTTACGCAGAAGGCGGAGGACCTCTACGCGCAGAAGCAGAAGGAGATTGATGAGGATTCCGGCAGCGACGCACTGTTCTATGAAGCGGAGCGTGTTGTCCTGCTGAAAACCATAGACAGCAAGTGGATGAACCATATCGATGATATGGATCAGCTCAAGCAGGGCATTTCGCTGCAGGCATTTGCCCAGAGAGACCCTGTTGTCGAGTACCGTTATGCAGGTATTGAGATGTTTGATGAGATGACGGCATCTATTTACAAGGATGTTGTCACCATCATGCTGCATGTGCGCAGAAAACCGGCTACCGAGCGTGAGCAGGTGGCGAAGGTGACGGGCACGAACCGCGACGGCGCATCTCCGGCCAAGCGTACGGTGCGGAGAAAAGGTAAGAAGATACAGCCAAACGACCCTTGCCCTTGCGGCAAGACCTATCCTGACGGCACGCCAATCAAATATAAGAATTGCTGCGGCAGGAACCGATAAGAAAGAGGTGATTAAGGTGGTAGAATTTGACCAGATCAAATCCGAACTCAACGGCTACGCCGTTCCACTGAAAGAAATCGGGGATTCACTTTGACATCGCTGAAAAGCAGTCAAGGATAGAAGAACTCGGACATATCATGGAGGAACCGGACTTCTGGGATGATGCAGACAAGGCGAACAGGCAGATGAAGGAACTCAAGAACCTGAAGGATGCGATCGCCGAGTACGACAGCCTGAAGCAGGACTATGATGATGTCGCAACCATGATTGAGATGGGCAATGAGGAGGGGGATGCCTCCCTTGCCGAAGAGACACAGGAGATGCTCGATGCTTTCAAGGAGAAGTTTGAAAACATGCGCATCAAGACGCTGCTGACAGGAGAATATGACAGCGACGGCGCCATTCTCACGCTGCACGCCGGTGCGGGCGGCACGGAGGCAATGGACTGGACCAGCATGCTTTACCGTATGTACAGCAGATGGGCAGAACGCCATGGCTTTACCGTCAGGACGCTGGACTTCCTCGATGGTGAGGAAGCGGGCCTGAAGTCTGTCACGATGGAAATCGACGGCGAGAACGCATACGGCTTTTTAAAGAGCGAGAAGGGCATTCACCGTCTCGTGCGTATTTCACCGTTCAATGCGGCCGGCAAGCGCCAGACATCCTTTGCATCCTGTGAGATTATGCCGGACATCGAGGAAGACATTGATATCGATATCGCGGATGATGATATCCGTATCGATACCTATCGTTCCAGCGGTGCAGGCGGACAGCATATCAACAAGACATCCTCGGCAATCCGGATCACGCATTTTCCGACCGGTATTGTCGTGCAGTGCCAGAACGAGCGTTCCCAGCATATGAACAAGGAAAAGGCCATGCAGATGCTCAAAGCAAAGCTCCTTCTTCTGCGCGAACAGGAGAACAGGGAGAAACTGGATGACATCCGCGGCGAGGTCAAGGACAATGCCTGGGGAAGCCAGATCCGCTCTTATGTACTGCAGCCGTACAAGATGATCAAGGATCACCGCACCGGCGAGGAAACCTCTAATGTTGATGCCGTGCTCGACGGAGACATTGACCGTTTCATCAATGCCTACCTTAAATGGATCAACACGAAACCGCAGGAAGAAGCCTGAGGAGGTATTATGAATATAGCAATATTGGGATACGGAACAGTCGGTTCCGGTGTCGCACAGGTTATTACGGAGAACCAGGATATTATCGCGAAGAAGGCGAGGCAGCCGATCAGAATCAGCCATATTCTGGATCTGCGTGAATTCCCGGGCGATCCGTTTGCTGACCTTGTCACGCATGATTACAATGATATTATCAGCGATCCGGAAGTCGGCATCGTTGTCGAAGTCATGGGCGGCCTCAGGCCAGCCTATGAATTTACGCGGCAGGCACTGGAGGCCGGCAAGAGTGTGGCAACTTCCAACAAGGAACTGGTTGCGGCACACGGCGCGGAGCTGATCCGGATTGCAGCGGAGCACAACGTGAATTATCTGTTTGAGGCAGCAGTCGGCGGCGGCATTCCGCTGATCCGCACGATCTGCCACGGCCTGACAGCAGATCGTTTCAGCCGGATTTCCGGTATTCTGAACGGTACGACCAACTACATGCTCACGAAGATGAGCAAGGAAGGTGCGGATTACGCCGAAGTGCTGTCACAGGCACAGGCTAACGGCTACGCGGAGCGCGACCCGTCTGCGGATGTGGAAGGCTATGATGCGTGCCGCAAGATTGCGATTATCAGCTCGCTGATCACCGGGAAACAGGTGGACTATCAGAAGATTTCCACCACCGGTATTACGAAGATCACGACGGCGGATTTCGCCTACGCACATGCTGTCGGCGCGGATATCAAGCTGCTCGGCACCTATGCGGCGGAAGAGGAGGGCACCTTTGCCTTCGTTGCGCCGGTGATGGTCGGCAAGGATAATCCGCTGTATACAGTACGTGATGTTTACAATGCTGTTCTTTTCCGCGGCAATATGCTCGAGGATGTCATGCTGTACGGCCAGGGTGCCGGCAAGACGCCGACGGCCAGTGCCGTTGTGTCGGATGTGGTGGAGGAAGCCGTAAGCACCAGCCATATTCCGCTTGCATGGGACAGCGAGGAATTTGAACTTACAGATATCGGTCAGTACAGGACACGTTTCCTGATCCGCTTTGAAGGCAGCGCCGATGTGCGGAGAGCTGAACTGGAAGAGACTTTCGGCAGCTTTACAGCTGTGACGCCGGAGGGCATCAGCAGCGAATTCGGCATTGTCACACAGGAGATGACTGTGGCACAGATGCAGGAGAAGTGCGCCCGGACCGAAGGCTGCATAACATCTTTTTATTACACAATCTGAGATGAAAGAAACGAAAATATATGAGACGGAATCTCCGGAAGAGACATTTGAAATCGGCAGAAAATACGGTGAAAATGCATCTCCCGGAGATGTCTTCTGTCTGAACGGCGACCTTGGCGTGGGCAAAACGGTTTTTACCAAAGGTTTTGCGGCAGGACTGGGCGTGAAGGATGTCGTGAACAGTCCGACCTTCACGATCCTGCAGAGCTATGAGGACGGCCGCATACCGCTCTATCATTTTGACGTCTATCGAATAGAAGATACCTCCGAGATGGAGGAGATCGGCTTTGATGAATTTGTCTACGGAGACGGTGTCAGCCTCATCGAGTGGGCGCAGCTGATCCGCGATATTCTGCCGGAGCATTATACCGAAGTGAAGATCGAGAAGGACCCGGCCAAAGGGTTTGACAGCAGAAAAATAACGGTAATCGGAGTCTGAACATGAAAATACTTGCACTGGAGAGCTCGGGACTGGTCGCATCGGCGGCGGTCGTGAGCGAAGATAAGGTTATCGGTGAGTACTCCACCAATTTCAGGAAGACGCATTCGCAGACACTTCTGCCGATGGCGGATGCGGTGCTGAAGATGACGGATACCGATATCAGGGAGATCGATGCGATCGCTGTGTCCGGCGGGCCGGGCTCTTTTACGGGTCTGCGGATCGGGTCGGCGACAGCAAAAGGACTGGGACTTGCGCTTGACAAGCCGATTGTGAATGTGCCGACGCTGGAAGCACTGGCGTGGAATATTTTCGGAACCGATGCGCTGATCTGCCCGATTATGGACGCGCGGAGAAACCAGGTCTATACGGCGGTTTTTGAATATCAGGATGACCGCCTTAAAGCGGTATCGCCGCAGGAGGCCGTGCCGATTGAGACGATCGTGGAGAAACTGAACGCATACGGCCGGCGCGTTGTATTCCTGGGGGACGGTGTGCCTGTTTTCCGGGATAAGATTCAGGAAATCATCAAGGTGCCGTGTTCCTTTGCCCCGATCAATCTGTGCGTGCAGCGCGCAGGCACCCTGGGTGCAGCGGCTGTGCAGTATTACCGGGAAGGCAGAGTGGAGACGGCCGATGAGCATCACCCGGACTATCTGCGTCCGTCACAGGCGGAGAGAGAACGGGCGGAAAGAGAAAAAGGTAAAAAAGCGTGATTTACCGTGAGATGGTGCCGGACGATGCACCTGCGGCGGCTGCCATCGAGCAGACGCTGCCCGGTGATCCGTGGAGCGAAACAGCCTTTCGGGAATCCCTGCGGCGCCCGGAGGCGTATTTTATTACAGCACAGACAGAAGACGGCATTCTGGCCGGCTACTGCGGGTGCTATATGACGATGGATGACGCGGAGATTGTCGATGTCGCGGTAAAACAGTCATACCGCCGGCAGGGAATCGGCGGCGCGCTGCTCGATCAGATGATACAGGACCTTGCAAAACGCGGTCTGCATGTGATTGTGCTGGAGGTGAGAGCTTCTAATGAAGCGGCCATCCGGCTTTATTCGGCACGCGGCTTTGAGAAAATCGGTGTCCGCAGGAATTTCTACAACAATCCGAGGGAGGACGCGCTGATCATGCGGCGCGGCTCTGCCGGTTAATTCTGAAAAGAGGGACTATATGCTTGATCTTTGTCTGCTTGGAACGGGCGGCATGATGCCGCTGCCGTACCGGTGGCTTACCTCCCTCATGCTGCGCTGCAACGGCAGCAGTCTGCTGATTGACTGCGGCGAGGGAACGCAGATTACCATCCGGGAAAAAGGATGGAGCTTCAATCCGATCGATATCATTTGCATAACACATTTTCACGGCGACCACATCAGCGGCCTGCCGGGCATCCTGCTGGCGATCGGCAATTCCGAGAGGACAGAACCGATCACGATGATCGGCCCGAAAGGACTCGAACGGACGGTGCGCGCGCTGCGCGTCATCGTGCCGGAGCTGCCGTATGAAATCAGGTTCATTGAACTGGAAGGAGCGCAGCAGCAGATCCGGCTGAAAGACTATGTGATTGACGCGTTTAAGGTCAACCATAAAATACCGTGCTACGGGTACAGTGTTTCCATAGAAAGGCAGGGAAAGTTTGACCCGCAGCGTGCACGCAGTGCGCAGATACCGCTGCAGTACTGGAACCGCCTGCAGAAGGGGGAAACCATCGAGGACGGCGGCACGGTCTATACGCCGGACATGGTGCTCGGACCGGCCCGCAAAGGCATCAAGGTGACCTACACGACCGACACGAGGCCGACGGAGAGCATTGTCGAAAATGCCCGCGGCTCGGATCTGCTGATCTGCGAGGGCATGTACGGCGAGAAGAGCGATGTCAATAATGCGCGCAAATACAAGCACATGACATTTGAGGAGGCAGCGCGGATTGCTGCCAGGGCGCAGGTTCCTGAACTCTGGCTGACGCATTACAGCCCGGCACTCGGACACCCGGAGCAGTACCTCGATGATGTGCGCAGAATATTCCCGAATACCCGGCTCGGCAAAGACCGGATGTCACGGGTGTTTGAATTTGAAGACGAGGAAAAAGATGGATAAGGATATTTTCATTCTGGCTATTGAAAGTTCCTGTGATGAGACGGCAGCGGCGGTTGTGAAGAACGGCCGCGAAGTGCTGTCCAATGTAATCTATTCACAGATCGATATCCATACGCTCTATGGCGGCGTGGTGCCGGAAATCGCGTCCCGCTGCCATATAGAGAAGATCAATCCGGTGATCAGGAAGGCACTGTCGGATGCCGGAAAGACACTGGAAGAGATGGATGCCGTCGCGGTCACCTACGGACCGGGACTTGTCGGCGCGCTTCTTGTCGGTGTGGCAGAAGCCAAGGCAATCGCCTACGCGGCGGGCAAACCGCTCGTACCGGTGCATCACATCGAAGGACACATATCGGCCAACTATATCGAAAACAAGGACCTTGAACCGCCATTTCTCTGCATGGTCGTATCAGGCGGCCATACGCATCTCGTGATCGTCAGAGACTACGGTGAATACGAGATACTCGGCCGGACGCATGACGACGCGGCCGGGGAAGCATTTGACAAGGTAGCACGCGCCATAGGACTCGGCTATCCGGGCGGACCGAAGGTGGATAAGCTGGCGAAAGAGGGCAATCCGGACGCCATCAGTTTTCCGCGGGCGCATGTCAGCGGATCCCCGCTCGATTTCAGCTTCAGCGGCGTGAAATCCGCAGTCCTGAACTATCTGAACGGGTGCAGAATGAAAGGCATTGAGGTCAATCGCGCCGATGTGGCGGCGTCTTTCCAGAAGAGCGTAGTGGATGTTATTGTAGATCATACGATGAAAGCGGCACAGATGTACCATATCAGCAAGGTGGCGCTCGCCGGCGGCGTGGCGTCCAACAGCGCTCTGCGTTCTGCCATGGAGCAGGCTTGCCGGGAAAATGGCTGCAGCTTTTACCGCCCGTCGCCGATTCTCTGTACCGATAATGCGGCGATGATCGGCGCAGCAGGCTACTACGACTACCTGAAAGGCGTACGCGGCGGGCTCGATCTGAACGCCGTACCGGGTCTTAAGCTCGGGCAGAGATAAGGATAAAGCGTTTCTGAGGCCGGTCAGGCAGGCGCAGGACCGGCTTTCAGAAAAAAATAAAAAAACTGTTGACAACAGCTTCAGATGGTGATAATATAACTATTGCCGTCGGAAAAACGGCAAGATACGAACTCTGGAGAGGTGTCCGAGTGGTTTAAGGAGCCAGTCTTGAAAACTGGTGATTCCGCAAGGAACCGTGGGTTCGAATCCCACCTTCTCCGTTTACTGTTTGCTGCGGGCAGGGATGCCGGGCGACAGACGGTATAAAATTTATTCATATACATTATCAAGTCAGACTGCTTGGAGAAGTACCCAAGAGGCTGAAGGGGCTCCCCTGGAAAGGGAGTAGGTCGTTAATAGCGGCGCGAGGGTTCAAATCCCTCCTTCTCCGCTTGCATTACAAGTACTGTGTATTTGCAATTCATGCTTCACATACCATGCAGGGGTCTGTCTGAATGTATGCGATGAACCTTGACAGCAGAATAATAAGATGATCCCGAAAATTCTTTATAAGAATTATTCAAGAACAAAAACCAAGTAAAGAACGGGAAAGAAAAGCGAGTGTTTTTCTGATCCGGTCAAAATCTTTTAACATGAGAGTTTGATCCTGGCTCAGGATGAACGCTGGCGGCGTGCTTAACACATGCAAGTCGAACGAAGCATTTACCGTGAA
>OMWM01000064.1 GCA_900314775.1 uncultured Eubacteriales bacterium
CCGGATTGCTCCGGAAAACGGTAGAAAAAAAGAGCGCGAGACGGGACTCGAACCCGCGACCCCGACCTTGGCAAGGTCGTACTCCACCAACTGAGCCACTCGCGCATCAACAAGTAATAATATACTACGTGAAAAGCGAGTTGTCAAGCCTTGCGGCAAATATATTTTATGTGTTATGATCGGTCCGGAGGAATTATTAATTGTTACCGGAGGAATGATTTATGATTGATAAGTTAATTGAGAAAATTCAGAAGCTGCATGCGCCGGTAGTGGTCGGTCTTGATCCTGATCTGGCCTTTATTCCGGACTTTATACAGCGGCGGGCGTTTTCACAGTACGGTGAGACGCCGGAAGGTGCAGCCCAGGCAATCTGGACATTTAATAAAGCGATTATCGATGCGGTCTGCGATCTTGTGCCGGCCGTAAAGCCGCAGTCGGCCATGTATGAGCAGTTCGGCATTTCCGGTGAGATTATTTTCGATCGCACCATCCGTTATTGCCACGAGAAGGGGCTGATTGTGATCGGCGATGTCAAGCGCGGTGATATCGGCAATACTTCCGCGGCGTATGCCCGCGGCCATCTGGGACCGGTGCAGATCGGCACCAGCCAGTTCAACGGGTTTGACGAGGATTTCGTCACGGTCAATCCGTATATGGGCTCTGACAGTGTTCTGCCTTTTACGGAGACGGCGGAGAAATCCGGGAAGGGCATTTTCGTCCTTGTGAAGACGTCCAATCCGTCCAGTGCTGATTTTCAGGACCGTCTGGTTGACGGCCGGCCGCTTTTCGAGCTTGTCGCGGACAAGGTGAATGAATGGGGCAGCGGGTCCATCGGTCAGTATGGTTTCAGCGAGGTTGGAGCCGTGGTTGGCGCGACCTGGCCGAAGCAGGCGGCACGTGCGCGTGAACTGATGCCGCATACCTTTTTCCTGGTACCGGGATACGGTGCGCAGGGGGCGACGGCGCAGGATCTGAAACCGAATTTCAATGAGGATGGCCTTGGCGCCATTGTGAATTCTTCACGCGGCATTATCGCGGCTTATAAGAAGGAGAAGTATGCGAAGTACGGAGAGCAGAATTTCGCGGATGCGTCGCGGGCTGCCGTACTGGATATGATTGAGGACATTAATTCAGTCCTCTGAGAGCGGTGAGAAGATGAAGAGATATGTGAATGCGGGTGTGATTTCGCAGGAAGAAATTGCACAGAATATTTTCAGTATGTGGCTGGATGCCGGGCAGATTGCGGCCGGGGCGGTGCCGGGACAGTTCATTTCGCTGTACAGTGCCGATGCAAGCCGGCTTCTGCCGCGCCCGATCAGCCTTTGTGAGATCGACAGGGAAGGCGGCCGCCTGCGCATTGTCTACCGGATTGCGGGTGCGGGGACCAGAGAATTTTCGCAGCTGCGGGCTGGTGATGCCGTGCGGATTCTGGGACCGCTGGGCAACGGGTATCCGCTGGAGGAGAAGGACAGCCGGCATGCACTGCTGATTGCCGGCGGTATCGGTGTGCCGCCGATGCTCGCGCTTGCGAAGACCCTGCAATGCCGCAAGACCATCATTCTGGGCTACCGGAGTGAGCGTTTTCTGCTGCAGGATTTCCAGGGACTGGGTGAGATTGTGACCGCCACGGAAGATGGCAGTGCCGGTGTGAAGGGCAATGTCATGGATGCCATTGCGGCTGCGCATATTACCGGAGATGTGATTTACAGCTGCGGGCCGAAGCCGATGCTCCGTGCGGTGAAGGATCTGGCAATGGAGCAGCATATCACTGCCTGGGTTTCGCTGGAGGAACGCATGGCGTGCGGTATCGGTGCCTGCCTGGGCTGTGTGTGCGAGAGCACGGACGTGGATGCGCATTCACATGTACATAACAAGCGGGTCTGCAAGGACGGTCCCGTTTTCGATGCCAGGGAGGTGGTTCTGTGATCGATCTGGGAATTGATCTTTGCGGCGTGAAGCTGAAAAACCCTGTGATGGTCTGCTCCGGAACATTCGGTTCCGGTGCGGAATACAGTGAATTTGTTGATCTGAACCGTCTTGGCGCCGTTGTCACCAAGGGTGTTGCGGTTACGCCGTGGACCGGCAATCCGGCACCGCGCATTGCGGAGACGCCGAGCGGCATGCTCAATGCGATCGGCCTGCAGAATCCCGGCATTGATGTGTTTGAAGAGCGCGACCTGCCTTATCTTGCGCAGTTTGATACCCGCGTGATTGTCAATGTCTGCGGACATTCAGAAGAAGAATATATTGCGTGCGTAAAGCGCCTTTCGGAAAATGATACGGTGGACATGCTCGAGATCAATATTTCCTGCCCGAATGTGCGGGAAGGCGGCATCGCGTTCGGTACGGATCCGAAGGCTGTCTTTGCGATCACGAATGCCATCAAAAAGGTTTCCGCAAAGCCGGTCATCATGAAGCTTTCGCCGAATGTAACGGACATCGCCGAGATCGCCCGGGCTGCAGAGGCGGGCGGTGCGGATGCCATTTCGCTGATCAATACGATCACCGGCATGAAGATCGATGTGGAGCGGCAGTGTTTTGCCCTGGCCAACAGAACCGGCGGCCTGTCCGGGCCGGCGATCAGACCGGTTGCCGTCAGAATGGTTTACCAGGCAGCGCATGCGGTTTCTGTGCCGGTAATCGGCATGGGCGGTATCACCTGTGCATCCGATGCGCTGGAATTCATTCTTGCGGGTGCCAGCGCGGTTTCCATTGGAACGGCGAATTTCCATAATCCGTGTACGGCAGCCGAGGTGGTGGATGGTATTGCAGATTACATGGAAAGACATCACACAGATCATGTACAAAGTCTGGTTGGTGCGGTAAAATAAATCTGGCAGACGGATGTCTGTCTGCCGACTATAATTTTGCAGAGGAGATAAGAAGATGCTTCAGTACAGATATGATACACAGCTTCTCATCGACGGAGAGAACCTCGATGAGGATGAGATTTCAGATTACATTACCAGTCATTTCAAGGGCGACTGCCTGCTCGCGGTCGGTGATGATGAACTGATCAAGATTCATTTTCATACCAACGAGCCATGGAAGGTCCTGGAATACTGCAGAAGTCTCGGTGAGATTTACGATATCGTAATTGAAGATATGGACCGCCAGACACGCGGCCTGAAGGGCTGAGAAGCGGCAGTACCTAAGCAGGGTGCGAGAAGCATAAGTAAAGACCGGAACGGCACTGTATGTGTGCTGTCCGGTCTTGTGTTTTATTACTATTTATCTGGTTTACAGGCGCAGGATCTCAGGCATGTCCTGCCCTGCGGGCTGCTTTGTCTGCTTCCCGTTTTGCCCTGACCTTAGGCTGATACGCCTGCATATCCGCTGCAATTTCCTTGTTCAGGAGCAGCAGGCAGATCAGGTTCGGAATCGCCATCAGAGCATTGGCAATATCCGAGAAGTTCCATGCGAGGCTGAGCGTCATGGTAGAGCCGCAGTAGACAACGGCTGCGAAGAGCAGTCTGTAGATCAGATTGAGCTTCTTGCGGTCATGTGTCAGATATTCAAAGGCTTTCTCACCGTGGTATTCCCAGCCGAGAATCGTGGAAAAGGCAAACAGCGCGATGCCGATTGTGACAAACCAGCCGCCTGCCGGGCCAAGTACGGATTCGAAAGCGGCAATCGTGAGGGCAGAGCCTGTCATCAGTTCGCCGGTAGCCGGATCGATGGTTCCGAGTACGCCTGATGAAGCAATGCAAAGTCCGGTGATTGTGCAGACGACGATGGTATCCCAGAAAGTACCGGTCATATTGATGTAAGCCTGGTCAACCGGGTCGTCGTTGGTAGCTGCCGCTGCCGTGATGGCCGCCGATCCCATGCCGGCTTCGTTGGAAAAGCATCCGCGGGCCACGCCGAACTGCACGGCCTTGGCCATGGAGGCAACGACGGAGCCAAGCACACCGCCGGTCACGGCTTTGACGCTGAAAGCGTACTGGAAAATCATGACCAGTCCTGCCGGTACATTCTGAATATTGCCGATAATGACGATAATGCCGAGAACCACATAGAATACGGCCATCGTCGGGACAACGAAAGAGGAAACTCTGGAGATGGACTTGATGCCGCCGATGATGATCACGGCCGTCATCACGGTCAGAACGATGCCGACGATCACGGGAGAAATCCCGGCTGTGCTTTTCAGCGATGAAGCAATGGAATTGGCCTGTGTCATATTGCCGATGCCGAAAGAGGCTATGGTGGCAAATAATGCGAAGAGCCAGCCCATGATGCTGCCAAACGGCTGCGGCAGTGCCTTCTTCATCGTGTACATCGGGCCGCCGGACATCTCGCCCTGCTTGTTGACCTCGCGGTACTTAACGGCCAGCATGCATTCGGAAAACTTGGAGGTCATGCCGAAACAGGCAGAAATCCACATCCAGACGAGTGCGCCGGGACCGCCGGATGCCATGGCGGTGGCGACGCCGACGATATTGCCGGTACCGATTGTCGCAGCCAGCGCCGTCGTCAGGGCCGAGAAAGGCGATACGTCGCCTTTGCCCTTTTTCTGCCGGGCCTCCTTGCTCAGCGTCTTCTTAAGGGCGAAGCCCAGATTGCGCCATGCCAGAAAATGTGTCCGGAATGTCAGAAAAACGCCCGTGCCGACCAGCAGAATCAGCATAACCGGTCCCCAGACGAAATTGTCAATGCTCGTAACAACCTGGTTTAGTTTATCCATAACTTCCTCTCTCTCTTTTTTATAGTATAATGTTAAATAATAATTATCAATATATCACGGCAGAGTTAAAAGTACAATGAAAAACAGGAACTAAGATGAATTATTTAATAAGTAATATTCAAAATATTGATCTTCCGGAGACAGAAAGTCTTCGCGTGCATATTCTCGGAATGGGTGAAGCAGGCGGCAGCAGGGAAGAAGAGATGCGGCATTTTCTGGATGGACAGGGAGCCGATGCAGACAGCTTTGCGATATTCCTTGCGGCTTATGGAAGCAGCCGGACGCTGCATCTGGCGGACCGGATCTATGGCAGCCGGCAGTTTTACCCGGACCTTCGGTATGAGCTGCATCTGCCGGAAGGCGAAATTGAATGTGAGGATGCTTTATTATTCATTTCCGCCGCGTCACATGACTGCCTGCTGCACAGAATCCTTGCCGTCTATGCGGCGGAGGATACGCCGCGCGGGCTCCTTGCGCAGCAGATCGGCCATCTGTCCGCGCAGCTGGATGCCATTGCCGCTGCGGAAAATCCCGTGAGACCGCAGAGCAGTGTGCCGGCAAAGCTTGCACAGGATATGCATCTGAGTGAGACGATGCGTCTGCAGCTGGGGCAGCTGCTGATGTACTGCCGCGCCGCGGGTACGGACGCTGAAACGACGCTCAGGCAGCTTTATGAAGAGGGGCGTCTGCCGTGCCGGGATAAAAAGGAAGGGAAGAGGATACTCGATGAACTCAGCAGAAAACTTGTATAAGCCGGCTTTTTCTCATATATATATGGAAAAGGCAGCGGCCGGGTATGACCGGACGCAGAGAATTCTCCGTCATTTTCCGGATGCACATCTGATCACCGTGGACAGCTATAAAGACCTTTTTTACCGGCCGGCGCAGGATTTTTCGGCGCAGCAGCGCTCGCGGTGCCTGATTCTCGCGGTGCGGCGGGACAATTTCGTTTTCCCGGGTGCGCCGGTCTGTCAGAGCTTCGGAAATGAGCATTTTTACTATACTTCCTGTACGATGAACTGCCTTTACGACTGCGAGTACTGCTACCTGAAGGGCATGTATCCGTCCGGCGATCTGGTGGTTTTTGTCAATACGGAGGAATATTTTCCGCATCTGGATGCGCTGCTGGAGAAATTCCCGGTGTATCTGTGCATTTCGTACGATACGGATCTGCTGGCGATGGAGAAGCTTACCGGGATCTGCCGTGCGTGGATTGATTATGCGGCGGGCAAGGAGAATCTGACGATCGAGCTGCGCACGAAGGCCGCGGACCCGGCAATCTGGGAGGCACCGGCTTTGCCGAATGTGATCTACGCGTTTACGATATCGCCGCAGGCTGCCGCGGCAAAATATGAGCACGGCGCGCCGGCGCCGGGGCGGCGGATTGCCTGCGCCGCAGAGGGCATCCGGCGGGGATTTCCTGTCCGGCTCTGCTTTGACCCGATGCTCTGCCTGCCGGACTGGCAGACGCAGTACCGCAGTATGCTCAGCCGCGTGCAGGAGGAAATCGATCTGACTAAGGTGCGCGACTTCAGCGTGGGGACATTCCGCATTTCAGCCGGCTATCTGAAGCGGATGCGCCGCACGATGCCGGGCAGTGCGGCCGTGCAGTATCCGTACACGCTGGAAAACGGTGTATACGGGTATGAAAAAAAGCTTTCCCATGAAATGGAAAAGCTTTTGGCAGATGAACTGAGCGGGCTCGTCGGCCCGGAGAAAATATTTACCTGGGATGCCTGAGGCCTGTCAGCGCAGCGTGATGTATACGGAATAGGCCGCATACAGCGCAACCATGATGACGCCTTCCCAGCGGTCGATGTAGCGGCGCGTCCTGCAGAAGAGGAGAACGAGTACGCTGACGGCGATCAGGAAAATGCTGTCGACGATCGCCGTGTACTGGACGGTGATCGGATGCAGCGTCGTCGAGAGTCCGAGAATCATCAGAATATTGAAGATGTTGGAACCTACGACGTTGCCGATGGCCAGGTCGTTTTCGCCCTTTCCGGAGGCAACCACGGAGGTGACCAGCTCCGGCAGCGATGTGCCGATGGCGATGATGGTAAGACCGATAAAGGTTTCGCTCAGGCCGAAGTTGCGGGCGATGATGGTGGCGTTGTCAACGACAAGCGTGCCGCCGAGCACGACGCCGATGCAGCCGATGACGATCAGAATGATACTCTTGACAGGAGAAATCACCTGTTCCATCGGATCGGAAGGTGCCTCGTGGCGGCTGCTCAGAGCCTCTTTGATCTGCCGGAAGAGGAACCATGCGAACACGGCAAGGAATAAAATGCCTTCGATCCGTCCGACGGTATTGCCCGTAAGACAGAAAATCAGGAGCATGACGGCGGCCGCGATGGAGAGCGGAAGCTCTCTTCGGATGATGTTCCGGTTGACCGGCACCGCCGCGATGATAGCACAGACACCCGTGACAACAAGAAGATTAAACAGGTTCGATCCGAGAACGTTGCTGATGGCAATCTCATTCTGACCGGAGAGGCCGGCGGTTACGCTGACGGACAGCTCCGGTGCACTCGTACCGAAGGCAACGATGGTCAGGCCGATGATGGCACTGGGAACGCGGAGAAATTTGGCGAGCGATGAACTGCCATCTACAAACCAGTCCGCGCCCTTGATCAGCAGAAAAAATCCAACTAAAAGAAGAACATATTCCATAATAATACCTCAGAGTAAAAAAATAAGGCTCCTACTGCATGCATATACGCATATACAGTAAAAGTCTTGCTGCGGGTTACCTGCCGGGTGCATCTGCCTGATTATGACGATGCGCCGTGTATTGACGAACAGATAAAGCATCCGGAGGATGCCAGCTACTCCCCTTTACAGAAATAAAATATAACGGAATCCGTATTTTTGTCAAGAACAGGCAATGTATTTTTTATGATATTTCAGGTTTTTATTTCGTAGTATTCGAAAAAGGTTTATGCTATTATGTATAAAAATCAGTACTGCGCCAATTTATAATTGACGGAGAAAAAAATATGTTACTATATAAGTATTGATTATCAGAGACAGGAGGTCACTATGGAAAAATACAAACAGGAATTCATCGAGTTCATGGTTGATTCCAATGTGCTGAAGTTCGGAGATTTTGTCACCAAGAGCGGGCGCAAGACACCGTTCTTTATTAATACAGGCTTTTACAGGTCGGGCAGCCAGCTGAGCCGCCTCGGCCGTTATTATGCGAAAGCCATCGAGAAGACATTCGGCTTTGATTTTGACATCCTTTTCGGCCCGTCCTACAAGGGTATTCCGCTTGCCGTTGCGACGGCCGGCGCGATCAGCGAGGAGTACGGACGGGACATCTGCTACTGTTCGAACCGCAAGGAGGTCAAGGATCACGGCGACAAGGGAATCCTGCTGGGCAGCCCGATCAGTGACGGCGACAAGGTGGTCATCATCGAGGATGTCACGACAGCCGGAACTTCCATCAAGGAGACATATCCGATTATCAAGGCCCAGGCGGACGCCGATGTCATCGGCCTTGTGGTCAGTGTCGACAGGATGGAGCGCGGCAGCGGCGAGAAGAGCGCGCTGACCGATATCGGCGAGCAGTATGGTATGAAGACGACCGCCATTGTTACGATGGAGGAGGTTGTCGAGCATCTTTACAACAAGCCTTACAAGGGACGCGTCATCATCGATGATGCGCTGAAAGAGGCCATTGATGCTTACTATGATAAGTATGGGGTGAAGCAGTAATGTCGCGGAACGTTTTCAGCTTTGTGAAGATCCGGCTGGATCACGGGAAAAAGGGCAGAAACTGCGTGATCATGTCCTGTGTTTCAATCGGCATTCTCATCCTGCTGCTTATTATTTCCGCCATTATGAAAGGCAATGCCCCGTGGTTTATCGGGACATTCAGCTATTTCAGCTTTCTGCTGGGCATCTATGCGCTTTACCGGTCCATCATGCTGCAGTCGGAGATCGAGAGCATTGACCGTTTTACCAATATTTCGCTGTATACGGCCATAGCCGCCATTGTATTTCATCTGGTTATCCTGTTTACAGGCATTCTGGCTGCGATTAACTGACAAGGCAGGGTTGGATATTGGAAGATACAGACAGAAACGAATGGATGGCGGAGCGCATGCAGCTTGCCTGCGGACGTCTTGACGAGCTTGCGCAGCAGCAGCCCCGTTCATCCTATGATGAGTATTTCAGAGATACCGCTTCCTTTGCCGGGCTGATCTGGCAGGTCAGCGAGATGGCCGGCGATGGGCGTCTCGCGGCGATGACGCAGGAAGCGCTGCGCGATCTGAACGGCCGCCTGTATGAGGATATTCTGCCGGGCCGCTACGAGGAGAGCTGGACGAATCCATCCTATGCGGCGGCGAAGTTCGGTACGGATATGGGGCGGCGTCTTGCATGGCTCGCGGACAGGATTCGCGCGATGATTCCGCTTGCCTTTCAGAACCGGCGTCCGGAGATGCTGGCCGTCACGGAGCTTTTCCTGCAGACGGCGGCGATGTTTGAAAACGGAATTCCGGAGATCCACACCGTGGATGATGCCATTTACTGGTGCATCAGCGACTATGCAGACAGCAGTGTCGGCCGCCGGGTGCGGGAACAGTTTGATCCGTCGCTTTCTTTTTATACGGATCTGATCCGCGGCGCAGACCTTAATGACACACGCTATCTGTATTTATATGGAGAGTATATTTCTGATGACGCCCTGGGAACGGCCCGTTATCTGGCTTCCATTTCTCAGGAGAAGATCGATGCGATGGCGGCGGTATTTGTGCGCGGCTATCTGGAGGGATTCAGGGTCAGCGGTATTGACAGAACCGGGAAGAAGACGGTAAACATCCGGTTTTCCATCGGTTTCGAGCGTATTGTGCGCAGTGCCATGCGGCAGTTTGCCGATGCCGGGCTTACGACGGTGATTTACCGTGTTCCGGTGTTCAGCGTCAGCCGGATCGGCCGCAGCAGCGGACTGCAGGGTACCTCGCCGAATCCGCAGTATGATTACGACCATCGCAATGATTACGGGCTTTTTCTGGATAAGGCGCTGTGCGAGCGGATCCTGGAAGCCGAGCGGACGGCGTTTGCACAATATGCCGGCGCTGCTGAGGTTTTCGCGGGACCGGCTCTGATAGATGTATTCGGAGAGGCGCCGTTTGATCCGGTCAGCAAGGCGGAGGCAGTCTCGCTGACACCGGAGCAGCAGAAGCTTTTTGTTTACCTGCTCTGTGCAAGAAGCAGGATCGTCACGCAGTATATCGACCAGGCATCGATCAGCTTTACGATCATCGCGTGGCCGCTGCCGTCGATCGGCCCGGATTATCAGAAGATCATGCAGGAGACATTCCGCATCAATAATCTGGATAATGACAGATGGCGCGCCATTCAGCAGAAGATCATTGATGCGGCAGACGGCGCACGGTACATGCATGTAAAGGGAGCCGGCGCCAACCGGACAGATATCAGGGTGCAGCTGCATCCTCTGGATAATCCTTCTGCACAGACGGATTTTGAAAACTGCTGTGCGGATGTCAATATTCCGGTCGGAGAGGTTTTCACCTCACCGGTGCTGGCGGGGACAAACGGAACACTGCATGTGTCCGGTGTCTATCTGGACGGCCTGTATTACAGAAATCTCGTTCTGACGTTCCGGGACGGCTGCGTGGTATCCTATGACTGCAGCAATTATCCTGACCGCGCGCAGAACAGACAATATATCGAAGAAAATCTTCTCCGGCATCACCGCACGCTGCCGATGGGCGAATTCGCGATCGGCACCAATACGCCTGCCTATATGATGCAGCGCAGGTACGGCATTGAAGCGCGGATGCCGATTCTGATCAAGGAGAAGACAGGACCGCATTTTGCTGTCGGCGATACCTGCTACAGCCATGCGGAGGAGCACAAGGTTTATAATCCGGACGGGAAGGAGATCATCGCCCGGGAAAATGAGATTTCCGCGCGCCGGCACGAAAACCCGGAGCAGGCGTATTTCAACGTGCATACGGACATCACGGTGCCGTATGACGAGATCGGCTGCATCGCCGCTGTTTTTGACGATGGAAAAGCCGTGGAGATCATCCGCGGCGGCAGATTCTGTCTGCCCAGCACGGAGGAACTGAATAAAGCATTTGATTGCGATAGCGCATTGAATGAATAGATACCAGCGTTTTCAGATTCATCAAGGAGGACAAAAAATGAGTGTAGATGTAGGCATATCATGGGCAGTGATTCCGATCTTTCTGTCATGAGCGCGGCTGCGAAGATTCTCGATCAGCTGCAGGTCAGCTATGAGATGACGATTATTTCCGCGCATCGTACGCCGGACCGTTTCATGGATTATGTACGTTCCGCCAAAGAGCGCGGCATCAAGGTGATCATTGCCGGTGCCGGCGGTGCGGCGCACCTTCCGGGCATGGCAGCAGCGCTGACCGTTCTGCCGGTAATCGGTGTTCCGATCATGACGAAAGCTCTCGGCGGCGTGGATTCCCTTTATTCCATGGTACAGATGCCGTCCGGCATTCCGGTGGCGACAGTAGCCATCAACGGTGCGAAAAATGCCGGCATTCTTGCCGCGAAGATCATCGCTGTCGGCGATGAGGCACTGACAAAGCGCCTTGAGGATTTCAGCAAAGAGCAGGCGGAAGGTGTCAATAAGAAAGCAGAAAAGCTCGAAAATATCGGATACGCAAAGTACCTCGAGCAGATGTGAATGTTCTGAAAACGGAGGAAATACAGTGGATTATAAGAGTTCAGGTGTCAATATCGAAGCCGGATATGAATCCGTGAAACTGATGAAGAAATATGTCCAGAGAACCATGCGCGATGAAGTGCTTGGCGGCATCGGCGGTTTTTCCGGTGCGTTTTCCCTGGATGCGGTAAAGAAGATGGAGGACCCGGTTCTCCTTTCCGGCACCGATGGCGTCGGCACGAAGCTGAAGCTGGCTTTTGTCATGGACAAACATGATACCGTCGGCATTGACTGCGTTGCGATGTGCGTCAACGATGTGGCATGCGCCGGCGGCGAGCCGCTGTTCTTCCTGGATTACATTGCCTGCGGCAAGAACTATCCGGAGAAGATCGCGCAGATCGTGAGCGGCGTGGCGGAAGGCTGCGTGCAGTCCGGTGCGGCACTGATCGGCGGTGAGACGGCGGAGATGCCAGGATTTTATCCGGAGGACGAATACGATCTGGCCGGCTTTGCAGTCGGTGTCGTAGACCGCAAGGATATGATTACGGGCGCTGATCTGAAAGCCGGCGATGTGCTTGTCGGCATTGCGTCCACCGGTGTGCACAGCAACGGCTTTTCACTTGTGCGCAAGGTGTTTGATATGTCTGCAGAGTCCCTGCATACCTATTACGATGAACTCGGCGAGACACTTGGTGAGGCGCTCCTGCGTCCGACCAGAATCTATGTCAATGCGCTCAAGGCAGTCCGCACGGGCGGCGTGACCATCAAGGCATGCAGCCATATCACAGGCGGCGGTTTCTATGAAAATGTACCGCGTATGCTCAAAGACGGCGTGCGTGCCTTTATCAGAAAGGACAGCTATCCGGTGCCGCCGATCTTCGGCATGCTCAGAAAGCAGGGCAATATCGACGAGAAGATCATGTACAATACCTACAACATGGGCATCGGCATGGTTCTGGCGGTCGATGCGGCGGATGCGGACAAGGCAGTGGAACTGCTCAAGGCAGAGGGCGATCAGGCCTTCATCATCGGTGAGATCCGCGAAGGAGAGAAGGGCGTTACATTATGCTGAAATTAACCGTACTGGTATCCGGCGGCGGCACCAACCTGCAGGCAATCATTGACAGCATTGCAGACGGGCGGATCACGGACACGGAGATCGTGCAGGTGATCAGCAACAATCCGAAGGCATATGCCCTGGAACGTGCAGCCAAAGCAGGCATTCCCGCCCTTTGCATTTCACCGAAATCCTATGAAAACCGTGAATTGTTTCATGAGGCGCTGCTTGCACAGATCAGAAAAGCCGATACGGATCTGATCGTGCTGGCCGGCTTTATGGTGGTTGTGCCGCCATCGATTATTCAGGCGTACAAAAACCGTATTATCAACATTCATCCGTCCCTGATCCCGTCTTTCTGCGGCAAGGGCTATTACGGACTGCATGTACACGAGGCGGCGCTGGCCAAGGGTGTCAAGGTGAGCGGGGCGACCGTTCATTTTGTGGACGAAGGAACCGATACGGGACCGATTATCCTGCAGAAGGCAGTGGCAGTAGAACAGGGCGATACCCCGGAGACACTGCAGCGCAGAATCATGGAGCAGGCGGAGTGGAAGATCATGCCGCAGGCGATTCAGCTGATTGCGCACGGAAAAGTGCACGTGAGAGACGGACGGACTTTTATAGATCCGGACTGATAGGAGGGTATACAGATGAAAGTTCTGATTGTAGGCGGCGGCGGCCGTGAGCATGCGATCGCATGGAAAGTGGCGCAGAGCCCGCTTGTAGATAAGATTTACTGCGCACCGGGCAACGCCGGCATTGAAGAGGTGGCTGAGTGCGTGCCGATCGGCGCCATGGAATTTGATAAGCTGGTGGATTTCGCCAGGGAAAAGGAAATTGACCTCACGGTTGTCGGCATGGACGATCCGCTCATCGGCGGTATTGTCGATAAATTCAAGGCTGCCGGCCTGCGCGTCTTCGGACCGGACAAGGCAGCGGCCAGAATCGAGGGATCCAAGGCATTTTCCAAGGATCTGATGAAGAAGTACGGCATCCCGACGGCGAATTACCTCAACGTAACCTCTGCGGAGGAAGCGTACGCGTTCCTCGAGACAGCGAAGATGCCGATTGTCCTCAAGGCATCCGGTCCGGCGCTCGGCAAGGGCGTTCTGATCTGCAATACGCTCGAGGAAGCAAAAGCCGGTGTAAAAGAAATTATGGAAGATAAGAAGTTCGGCGATTCCGGCAATACGATGGTCATCGAAGAGTTCATGACCGGCCGCGAGGTTTCCGCGCTGTGCTTCTGCGATGGAAAGACGATTAAGCCGATGACCTCCGCCCAGGATCACAAGCGGGCGAAGGACGGCGATCAGGGCCTGAATACCGGCGGTATGGGCACATTTTCACCGAGTCCTTTCTATACAAAGGAAGTGGACGCGTACTGCATGGAGCATATTTATAAACCGACGGTTGCCGCCATGCAGAGCGAGGGCTGTCCATTTGTCGGCGTCCTTTTTGTCGGCCTGATGCTGACGCAGGACGGACCGAAGGTGCTCGAGTATAACTGCCGTTTCGGCGATCCGGAGACACAGGTTGTTCTGCCGCGTATGAAAAATGATATCGTAGAGGTCTTCGAGGCCTGCATCGACGGCACGCTGGATCAGGTTGATCTGCAGTTTGCCGACAACGCGGCGGTCTGCGTCGTACTGGCATCGGACGGCTACCCTGTGAAATATGAGAAGGGCTTTGTGATTGACGGCCTGGACAGATTCAAAGGGAATGATCAGTATTTCTGCTTCCATGCCGGCACGAAGAAGACGCCGGAGGGCATCGTGACAAACGGCGGACGTGTCCTGGGCGTGACAGCGCTCGGCAGCAATCTCGTAGAAGCCAGATCCAATGCCTACAAGGCGACCGACTGGATTCAGTTCAAAAACAAATATATGCGTCACGACATCGGAAAGGCCATCGACGAGGCCTGAGACAGATGTCCATAAAGAGAAAGGCTGCCCGGCGGCAGCCTTTCATTAAGTTAAGGAGAAATCAATGGAACCTACGATACGATTATTTGACGAAGACAGCGAAATCGTGCAGTTCGAGGCGGTGGTGCTCTCCTGCGAGGAAGACGGCGAGTATTACCGTGTGGTACTGAACCAGACTGCCTTTTTCCCGGAAGGCGGCGGCCAGGGCAGCGATATCGGTACGCTCGGCGACATCGCGGTGGAGAAAGTAATCGAAGAAGATCAGGTGATCTATCATCTGACGAGAGAGGCAATCTGGGAAGGCGAGACCGTATCCGGTCTTGTCGACTGGAAAAATCGTTTCGAGACCATGCAGCAGCACACCGGGGAGCACATCGTCTCCGGTATTGTGCATGATCGCTTCGGGTATAACAATGTCGGTTTCCATCTCAGCCATGATTATACGACAATGGACTATGACGGACCGCTTAATCAGCAGCAGATCGACAAAATCGAGCAGTTGGCCAACGAAGCCGTGGCCAAGGATATACCGGTCAAAGCCTGGTATCCGTCTCCGGAAGAACTGGAAGAGATCGATTACCGCAGCAAAAAGGAGATCGAGGGCGCCGTCCGGATTGTAAAGATTCCGGGCTATGATATCTGCGCCTGCTGCGCGCCGCATGTAAAACGGACAGGACAGATCGGCCTGATCCGGATCAAATCATGGATGCATTACAAAGGAGGCGTACGTCTCACGCTCCTTTGCGGTTTCCGTGCGCTTGCGGATTACCGCGCGCTGTCCGGTGCGGTCGGCCGCATCTGCACATTGCTTTCCGCAAAGCAGGAAAATGCTGCCGAGGCGGTGGAGAGAATTTACCAGGAAGGTCTGCAGAGCCGGCAGGAAAACGGTCTTCTTAAGCAGGAGATACTGCACCATGCGGCGGCGGCGCTGCCGGCAGGGGACAATGTCTGCTTTTTCCACCCGTATCTTGACGGGAAAAACATGCACCGCATTTTCAACGAGCTGATTGAAGACCATGCGGGACTGTGCGGCTGTTTTGCCGGCAGCGACGAAGAGGGATACCGCTACGTTCTGGGCTCGAAGACGGCCGATGCGCGTAAGGCCGGTGCGGCGATGAACGAGGCGCTGCATGGAAACGGCGGCGGCTCCGCGCAGATGGTGCAGGGCAAACTGGCCTGCACGCGGCAGGAAATCGAGGATTATTTCGGAAAATTATAAAAAATGTCTTTTTTCTGTTGACAGATAAGACAGATATGCTATAATAATAATTCAGTACGATATAATGATCGTACTGTCTGTAAATGCAGACAGTTGAAGTATTTTCAACGGAAAGAGGTAATCTGTTAATGGATGAGGCTGTTTTTAAACGTGTCCTGGATGGGCTTGTCTCCAAAGCCCGCAAGAAAAACAACATGCTTAATTATGATGACATCAATGAAGCCTTCAAGGATGCCGACCTCGATGAAGATAAGATGGAAGACATCTATAACTATCTCGAAGGCAAGAACATCGACATCGTGAATCTTCCGGAAGCGCAGGAAGAGGACGATGACGAATTCCTTGAAGACAGCGAGGAAGAAGATGTCAAGATTATGGATGATGTGGATGCGCTTGAAGGAGTCAGTCTGGAAGACCCCGTCAGAATGTATCTGAAGGAGATCGGCAGCGTCAGGCTTCTCACCCCGGAAGAAGAAGTGGAGCTCTCCAAGAGAGCAAAGGCCGGTGATCAGGAAGCGCGTGACCGTATTATTGAGGCTAATCTCAGACTGGTTGTCAGCATTGCGAAGAAGTATGTCGGCCGCGGTATCTCATTTCTGGATCTGATCCAGGAAGGGAATATGGGTCTGATCAAAGCCGTTGAGAAATTTGATTACACCAAGGGCTATAAGTTCAGTACTTATGCGACATGGTGGATCAGACAGTCTATCACGAGAGGTATTGCCGATAAGGGCAAGACGATCCGTGTGCCGGTGCACATGGTTGAGACGATCAACAAGACACTCAGAACTTCAAGAAATCTTCTGCAGGAGCTCGGACGCGAACCTACCAGTGAGGAGATCGCAGAGAGAATGCATACAACGAAGCAGAAGGTGGAGGAGGCTCTGGAGATTTCCAAAGATCCTGTATCCATGGACAGTCCGATCGGTGAAGAGGAAGATTCCAGTCTCGGTGATTTCATCGAGGATGAGAACATGATGTCACCGTCGGAATCAGCGGACTATCAGATGCTTCGTCAGGAACTGATGAATGCGCTGGATACGCTGACAGACCGTGAGCGCAAGGTTCTTGAACTGCGATTCGGTCTGATTGACGGACAGGCACGGACATTGGAGGAAGTCGGACGGGAGTTCAAGGTAACGCGCGAACGTATCCGTCAGATCGAGGCGAAAGCACTCCGTAAGCTCAGACATCCTTCAAGAAGCCGTAAACTCAAGGATTTCCTGCAGGAGTAAGACCGGCGGGAGATGATTCCCCTCAGGCCTGCCTGACCGGAACCGATAGAAACCGGATAAGCATGGCAGCCGCGGCACAGCCGGACTGTCTGCCGGAACAGATGCTGCACGGCGGGCCTGCGGGCGCGGGTGCAGCATTCTTTATGTAAGGACGATTATGCAAAAGGGCAATTTATTTGATGAAAACAGTAAAATCAGCTATACCATAGAAAATGGTGAGGCTGTGATTTATACCTGTGACGATGATAGGGATTCCATGGTGATCCCGTCGGAGCTGGGCGGCTGTCCGGTGACGAAGATCATGCCGTACGCATATTCCGGCAAGCATATGAAGTATATTCGTTTTCCGGAGCAGCTGCATGTGATTGATCACCACGGCTTCAGCGAATGCCGGAGAATCGAGCATCTCGATTTTCCGGGAGAGCTGCGGACGATCGGCAACTATGCGTTTTACAACTGCATCGGGGTGACCTTTGTCCATCTGACGCCGTATATCAAGTCGATCGGCTTCGGCGCATTCAAGAACTGCGAGAAACTGACAGAGGTTATTCAGGATAAGAAAGAGGACTGCGATATCAGTATCGGCAGTATTCTTGACGACCTGAATCAGGCGATCCATGTCACGATGCGCCATCTGCACGAGGACGGCAGCTATGAGGACGCGAAGGTCACCTTCACCGAGCATTATTACGAGGTGGTGGCCAATGTGGCGTCCATGTGCAAGCAGTTTGAATCGACGGAATTCGGTTCGGGCAAATACATGCGCTACTGTCTGGGTATGGATGATGTGGATTATACGAAGTATGACAGCATGTTCTACGTGCTGCTGCGCGGCGATCCGCTGCGGATTATCGTCACCGTCGCCATGGACAGGCTGATGTTTCCGTATATGCTCAAGGATGAATACCGCGCGCAGTACATCGACTACCTGAAGGAACATGCACTGGAGGCCGGCGAGCTTTTTGTACGCGATGTCGATATGGATAAGCTGCATTATTTTCTGTCACTCGATGTACTGGGGATGGAAGATACGGACAGGCTGATCGATGAGGCGGCGGAGATGGATAAGCCGGCGCTCACGTCCGTGCTGATGGACTACCGGCACAGTCATTTCAGCATGGCGGATGTAACATTTGATCTGTAAGACGGAGGAGGCATGCCATGCATGATATGAAACAGAAGCTGATCAGTGTCGGCACGAACATACTGACGGCTTCCCGCAATGAACTCTATGTTTCCATGCGTTTCCTCGATATTGCGCTGAGCAGTCTGCCGTACGAGATGGATCTGACGATGCGGACGATCGGAACGGACGGACAGACGCTGCGCTACAATCCGGCCTATCTGGCTAATGAGTACCGTGAGAGCAGCAAGCTGGTGAACCGTGCGTATCTGCACATGCTGCTGCACTGCATCTTCAGGCATATGTATAACGGCGATGACAAGGACAAGGAGCTCTGGGATCTGAGCTGCGATATCGCCGTGTCGGCCGTGATCGACAGCATGAAGTACAAATGCATTGAGTTCACGGTGCCGGACCAGCGGGCAGCGATGTATGACCGCCTGAAGAAGTCACTGAAGGTGCTGACGGCGGAGGGTATTTACAAGGTGCTCGAGAAGGACCCGCCTGATTTCCTGGAGATGCAGGAGCTCAATAAATATTTCCGGATCGATGACCATGTCTTCTGGGAGGCAAAACACGAAGACAAGGGGGATGACAGCCGGAAGAACAATCAGGATAAGCAGCAGAATCAGCAGAACCAGCAGGAACAGCAGCAGGAGCAGAAGCCGCCGCAGAGCCAGGATCAGAATGACCGGCAGAAGGAAGAGCAGAAGTGGAAGCAGGTTGAGGAGAAGATCCGCACCAACTTCGAGACGTATTCCAAAGACGCGACGGATCTTGCGGGTTCGATGTATGAATATATCCGGGTCGATACGCGGCAGCGCTATGATTACAGAGAGTTTCTGAAGAAATTCACGATGCGCCGCGAGGAACTGAAGCTTGATCCGGAGACCTTTGATTATATATACTATACCTACGGTCTGAATCATTACGGCAACATGCCGCTGATCGAGCCGCTGGAATACAAGGAAAGCCGCAAGATCGAGGAACTGGCGATCGTGCTGGACACCTCGGAGTCGTGTTCGGGCGAGATCATACGGCGGTTCCTGAGCGAGACATTTTCCATACTGGAAGGCAGCGATACTTTTTTTCGCCGCATGAATGTGCACATCATTCAGAGCGATGCCAAGGCACAGTCTGATACGGTGATCCATTCGCCGGAAGAGGTGAAGAAGTATATCGATAACTTTAAGGTAATCGGCCACGGCGGTACGGATTTCCGGCCGGCGATCGACTATGTGAGCCGCCTGTGCAAAGAGGGCGTCTTCAGGAAGCTCAAAGGGCTGATTTATTTTACGGACGGCTACGGCGTGTATCCGTCGAGATGTCCGGATTTCAAGGTCGCGTTTGCGTTCCTTGATGACAACTATAACGACCGGCATGTTCCGCCATGGGCGATCAAACTGATCCTCGGAAGCGATGATTTGAAAATTCAGGAGAACGGCAAATGAACATTAAACAGGTTAAGGAAGAACTGCGCCATACCATTATTCCGTTTGTACGGCAGAGACCGATGCTGATCATCGGCCCTCCGGGCATCGGCAAGACGGCGATCATGTCGCAGGTGGCACGGGAATGCCATGTCGCCCTCGTATCCTATACGATCACGCATCACACGCGGCAGAGTGCCATCGGCCTGCCTTTTATCGAGAAGAAGAATTACGGCGGCCGGGAGTACAATATCACGGAATATACGATGAGTGAGATCGTGGCTTCCATCTATGACAAGATGGAAGAGACCGGCATGAAGGAAGGTATCCTTTTCATCGATGAGATCAACTGCGTTTCCGAGACGCTGGCGCCGACGATGCTGCAGTTCCTGCAGGGCAAGACGTTCGGCAATCACAGAATTCCGGAAGGCTGGGTGATCGTTTCCGCCGGCAACCCGCCGGAATACAATCAGTCTGTCCGTGAATTCGATATCGTAACGCTCGACCGTGTCCGCCGGATCGATGTGGAGCCGGATTTCAGCGTTTGGAAGAGCTACGCCTATGATAACAACATCCACGGTGCGATTATTTCCTATCTGGATATCAAGAAGGAGAATTTCTACAGTGTCGAGACAACGGTCGACGGCAAACAGATCGTGACGGCCAGAGGCTGGGAGGATCTGTCCGAACTGATGCATCTGTACGAGGAACTGAATATTCCGGTGACCGAGGATGTGATCAGCCAGTATATTCAGAATCCGCGGATTGCCAAGGATTTTGCCAACTATTTCGACCTTTATAAGAAATACCGCACAGATTATGATGTGGATGCTGTCGTGGAAGGCCGCATCAAAGAGGTATCGATCGGCCGCATCCAGAAGGCTTCCTTTGATGAGAAGCTCAGCGTCATCAACCTCCTTGTCAGCAAGCTGGTTGCTGTTTTCCGGGAGACCTTCGGCTATGACCGCTACGTCCGTGACCTTTACGAATGCATGAAAGAGCTCAAATTCGTGATGGGCAGGAAAGACAGCGGCAGAAGCAGTGCGGAGATCATCGGGGAGAAGATCGATCAGGCGCAGGCGCAGCTGAAGCTGGCGCAGAAGCAGGGTCTTTATGATGAGGAGCAGCTGCGCAGCAGCCGCCTTGTCATCCGCACGCTCGAGCGGTACCGCCGCGATGTCCTCGATCAGAAGATGGACGATCCGGCAGCGGCTTTTGAATATATCAAGGGACAGTTTGCCGCTGACACGAAGACGCGTCAGGAGATGATCGTCCATGCAAAGCAGTGCCTGGAAAATGCCTTTGCCTTCATGGAGACGGCGTTCGGCGAGAGCCAGGAGATGGTAATCTTCATCACGCAGCTCAATGCAAGCGCGATCTGCCTGCGGTTTATCCGCGAAAACGGCTCAGAGAAATATGACAAGTATAACAGGTCGCTCCTTTTCAATGAGAAACGGGAGGAGCTTCTGAAGGATATCGACGAGACGATGCGTTTCGCAGATGTTCTCAAATAAATACTTGACAGAAATGCCTGTTTATAAGATAATAAACAGGTAATCGGCGTGTGGCTCAGCTTGGTAGAGCGCTACGTTCGGGACGTAGAGGCC
>OMWM01000060.1 GCA_900314775.1 uncultured Eubacteriales bacterium
GGTGAACACCCTTGCCTTCGGCTATGTCCTTCCCACTACCGGGCGGACTCCGGACTTGCACCGGCTAGAAACGTGCGCCGCCAGGCGCACCTAAAAAAAGCCGTCATCTGCACAGATGGCGGCTTTTGCTATATAGCAGGAAAATCAGTTATCTCTTTTTCTTCTTATCCCCATAGGTATAAGGTTCTTCGCAGTACATGCAGCGGTATGTTCCGGTATTGGCATCGGAAAGGACGAACACATGCGGCAGTTCCTGCTCAATCGAAGTAATGCAGCGCGGATTCTTGCATTTGATGATATTCGTCAGCTTCTTCGGCAGTGTAAGTCTCTTCTTCTCGATGATGCTGCCGTTCCGGATCACATTGACGGTGATATTGGGATCGATAAAACCGATCGCATCGACATCGATCTTGTCTGTGTCACCGGAAATCTTGATGATATCCTTCTTGCCCATCTTGCTGCTTGTCGCGTTCTTGATGATTGCGACCTGCGAATCATACTGTTCCAGCTTCAGATACTTGTAAATATCCATGCCTTTGCCGGCAGGAATGTGATCAAGTACAACACCATTTTCAAGACCACTGATATTAAGCATTCTATTACACCTCCACTTCAAGCAGCGTCAGGATCAGAGCCATCCGCATGAACATACCGTAGCGTGCCTGCTGAAAATATACGGCACGCGGGTCATCATCGACTTCGACGGAAATTTCATTGACACGCGGAAGAGGATGCATGACAAGCATATCCTCTTTGGCCAGTTTCATCTTCTCATTGTTGAGAATATAGAAATCCTTCATACGGATATAATCGTCCTCATTGAAGAATCTCTCTTTCTGCACTCTTGTCATATAGAGAATATCAAGCTGCGGGATGGCATCCTCAAGACTTGAATATTCCTCGTAGGCGAGATTTTTCTTCTTCAGTCCCTCCAGAATGTAGCCCGGAACGCGCAGCTCCGGCGGAGAAATCAGAATGAACTTAACATTATCATAGCGGGAAAGGGCATTGATCAGGGAATGTACGGTACGGCCGAACTTCAGATCGCCGCACAGACCGATCGTCAGATTGCCGAGTCTTCCTTTAAGAGTACGGATCGTCAGGATATCGGCCAGCGTCTGCGTCGGATGCTGATGGCCGCCGTCGCCCGCGTTGATCACCGGAATAGGAGAGTGAAGTGCCGCTACAAGCGGAGCGCCTTCCTTCGGGTGCCGCATCGCACAGATATCCGCATAGCTGCCGATAACACGGATCGTATCCGCCACACTTTCGCCCTTCGCTGCAGAGCTCGACGCCGCAGAAGAAAAGCCAAGCACCTGACCGCCGAGACGAAGCATTGCTGATTCAAAACTAAGTCTGGTTCGGGTACTTGGCTCATAGAAACAAGTCGCCAATATCTTGCCGTCACACGCATGTGCGTATTTCTCAGGTTTCGCCTGAATGTCAACGGCAAGATCCATCAGTTCTTCCAGTTCCTGCACCGAGAAGTCCATAGGATTAAGTAAATGTCTAGGCATCATAAATCTCCCTTTGTAAAACAGTGTTAACAGTCATTGAACGTATTATACATTCAAACTTTAAAAAAATAAAGCCATGTTTCCGGATTTATACGCGTAAAAAATGACGAAATCCGCCATGCTGTTATCAAATATTTTAATGATATGCATTAAAAATATTGACTTTACTTCTTTAAAGTCCTATACTGTTTACTATAAATTTACGTAAAACAGAGAAGGAGAGTTATTATGTTCAAGAAAGCCATTACCATAGGTACAATTGCAGCCATGACGGCAGCGCTGGCCGCCTGCGGAGGTTCTGCTTCCAGCGGGTCATCCGGTTCATCCGCCGCACAGACAGAAGCGGAGACCGAAGCCGCTTCCGGCAGCGCCTCATCAGACGGCAAATACACCGTCGGCATCTGCCAGCTCGTACAGCATGAAGCACTGGATGCCGCCACACAGGGCTTTGAGGATGCCATCACCGATGAACTCGGCGAAGACAATGTTACCTTTGATCTGCAGAACGCACAGGGTGATTCCAACACATGTTCCACGATCATCAATGGTTTCGTTTCCGAGGATGTCGACCTGATTCTGGCAAACGCCACTCCGGCACTGCAGGCAGCAGCGGCAGGCACCGACTCGATTCCGATTCTCGGCACCTCCGTTACCGATTATGCAACGGCGCTGGAGCTTTCCGATTATAACGGCACCGTCGGCGGCAACATTTCCGGTACCTCCGATCTGGCACCGATCGACGAACAGGCAGCCATGATCAAGGAGCTTTTCCCGGATGCCAAGAACATCGGCCTTCTTTACTGCTCAGCCGAAGCCAATTCCAAGTATCAGATTGACGCTATCCGCGAATACCTCGAGGAAGACGGCTACACCTGTGAAGATTACTCATTCTCCGATTCCAACGATCTGTCAACGGTTGTAACCGACGCCAGCAAGGAATGCGACGTCATCTATGCGCCGACAGATAATACCGTTGCATCCAATACAGAGCTGATTGCCAACATCACGGAGCCGGCAGGCGTTCCGATCGTTGCGGCAGAGGAAGGCATCTGCAGCGGCTGCGGCGTTGCCACACTTTCCATCGACTACTATGACCTGGGCTACCAGACCGGCAAGATGGCTGTCAAGGTGCTCACCGGTGAAGAGGATATCTCCGAGATGCCGATTGAGTCAGCTGACAAAGTTGTCAAGGAATATGATGAAGACAGAGCGGCAGCGCTCGGCGTCGAGATTCCGGATGACTATAAACCGATTGAAAAATCTGAATGATCAGGTATAATAGATAATTGAATGATTTATGAGCTGCAACGGGAAGCGAATAAGCTTCCCGCTGCTTTTGCAGAAAAATATCACTGACTGGAGGGAGTTAATTTGACTTTAATGTCTCTTGTAACTGCGCTGCCGGGAGCTGTGGCGCAGGGACTGATCTGGGGAATTCTGGCCATCGGAGTCTGGATCACCTTCCGTATTCTTGACATCGCCGATCTTACCGTCGACGGTTCCATCTGTACGGGCGGCGCCGTATGCATCATGATGATGCTGGCCGGGTACAACTACTGGATAGCCATTCTGATGGCAGTTCTGGCCGGCATGGCTGCCGGACTGATGACCGGTATTTTTCTTACCGTGATGGGTATACCAGCCATCCTCGCCGGTATTCTCACACAGCTTTCACTGTGGTCAATCAACCTGAAGATTCTGGGCAAGGCCAATCAGGCCATCAATGTCGATAAATACAATCTTCTCGTTTCGCTTCGTTTCGTCAAGGACAGCAACCCGATGAGAAATACGATCTGTGTCGTAGCCGTCTTCATCGTCGTGCTGATAGCCATCCTTTACTGGTTCTTCGGCACCGAAATCGGTTCTTCCATCCGCGCCACAGGATGCAACGAGAACATGGCACGTGCCCAGGGTATCAACACGAATTTCGACAAGGTGCTCGGCCTGATGATCTCCAACGGCCTCATCGCACTTTCCGGCGCGCTTCTCACGCAGTACCAGGGATTCTGCGATATCAACATGGGACGAGGCTCCATCGTCATCGGCCTGGCGGCCGTCATCATCGGCGAAGCTGTTTTCGGCAGGATTTTCAAGAATTTCGCTTTGAAGATCCTCAGCATCGCTTTTGGCTCGATCATCTACTATCTGGTTCTCCAGGTTGTCATCTGGTGCGGTGTCGACACAGACCTTCTGAAGCTGTTCTCCGCACTGCTGGTAGCTGTATTCCTTGCCATTCCTTACTGGAAGAGCCGTTATTTTGCTAAGCCTGTACAGGCCGGAGGTGAAGACGAAGATGCTTGAAGTTAAAAATATCTATAAGACTTTCAATCCGGGAACCATCAATATGAAGACAGCGCTCAGGGACGTATCCCTGACGCTCAATGATGGCGATTTCGTCACTGTCATCGGCGGCAACGGCGCCGGCAAATCAACTCTCCTGAATGCCATCGCCGGTGTATGGCCGATCGATGCCGGCAAGATCATTCTCGACGGCAAGGACATCACGAAACTGCCTGAACACAAAAGAGCAGCCTATCTCGGCCGCGTCTTTCAGGATCCGATGAACGGCACAGCGGCGACGATGGAGATCGAAGAGAATCTGGCCCTGGCCATGCGCCGCGGACAGCGCAGAACCCTGCGCCAGGAGCTCACCAAGGCGGAGCATGAGAAGTATCACGAGATGCTCAAGGTTCTCGGCCTCGGTCTAGAGGACCGCATGACTTCGAAAGTCGGCCTGCTCTCCGGCGGACAGCGCCAGGCGCTGACGCTGCTGATGGCAACGCTCAAGAAGCCGAAGCTTCTGCTGCTCGATGAGCATACAGCAGCGCTGGACCCGAAAACGGCTTCCAAGGTCCTGGCCACGACGGATATGCTGATCAAGCGTGACAATATCACGACACTGATGATCACCCATAACATGCGTGACGCCATCGTACATGGCAACCGTCTGATCATGATGAATGAAGGAAAGATCATCCTCGACATCGGAGAGGAAGAGAAGAAGAACCTCACCGTAGAGGATCTTCTGCACGAATTTGAAAAAGCCAGCGGCGAGGAATTCGCCAATGACAAGGCATTGCTGGGCTGACCGGCAAGCGCTTTATCTGCATCTGACCTTGTAAAAATAACTGTGATTGGTTATATTTGCAAGGTCAGTTTTATGTTACCATAGAAACGTTAAAATAATCTTTGCTCCGGGAGGTTTTCGAATATGGAACTTATGAAAGATCAGATACAGGAAAATCTTAAGGAAGTGCGCCGGAAAGCCGACGAAGCGTGCCGCAGAGCCGGCCGCGATCCGCAGGAAGTCACGCTTCTGGCTGTCAGCAAGACAAAACCGATTGAGGATATCCGCACAGCCATGGAACTGGGACAGCATGCCTTCGGTGAAAATTATGTACAGGAAATCCGCGACAAATACGAGGCGCTGGGCGACCAGGTCGAGTGGCACATGATCGGCCATCTGCAGCGCAATAAAGTCAAATATATCGTAGATAAGGTCAGAATGATCCATTCTGTGGACACCATCGAGCTCGCGCAGCAGATCGAGAAGGAAGCCGCCAAGCGGAATGTCGATATCGATGTCCTGATGGAAGTCAATATCGCACAGGAAGAGTCAAAATGGGGCTTTACCGCTGAAGAGGCGCCGGAAGCCGCAAAGCAGATCGGCACGCTGCCGCATGTGCACCTGCACGGCCTGATGACATCGGCACCGATCACGGATAACGCGGAGACCAACCGTGTATATTTCCGCGGTCTTCGTCAGCTGGCGGAGAAGATCGGCGCGGAGAACTATCCGAATGTCGTCATGGATACGCTTTCCATGGGCATGACAGCGGATTACGAGGTGGCAATCGAAGAGGGCGCGACCATCGTACGTGTCGGCACCGCCATTTTCGGTGCACGCAATTACAGTAAATAAGACAGATGCGTATGCAGTCAGCAAGGTGCTGCCGGTTCCCCGCCGGCAGCATTTTTTCTGGCAGATTTCCGTCCCGTACGGTCCGCCGGATAAGCCGGCTGTACTTGATAAATCAATGTCTTTACGGTAATATTATTAGGAAAATCATTAGCTGCAATCAAAAAGGAGACCAACATATATGAGTTTATTCGGCTGGAGAAAAAACAGCAAGCATGCGGAGGAACCGGAACAGGAAAAGCCGGCTGAATCTGCAGATAAGGAAGCGGTATCCGAAGGCAATGAAGCGGCAGAGGAAGAGGCCGCTGCCGGCGAGGCAAGCACTGTTTCTGAAAATGAAACAGAAAGCACCGTTTCTGAAAACGAAGCAGGAAGCGAAGACGCCGCGGCACCGGAAGATAATAAAACGGTAAGCGGCCAGAGTGAAGAGCCTGAGGAAGAGGATGAAGCAGGCGATGCCCCGCAGGAAGCAGAGCCGCTGCCGACAAAAGAGCAGGCCATGGCGGCTGAAGAGGGCGAAGAAGAGCCGACGGAAGCAGAACGCCTCTACCAGATGGGACTGGACGGCGAAGATAACATGGACTACGACGCCGCCTTCAACCTGTTTCTGGCAGCTGCCAAAACGGGCTACGCACCGGCGCAGTTCAGAACAGGTCTTTTCTATGAGACAGGCCGCGGCGTAAACACAGACAAGGCGGAAGCCATCAGCTGGTACCGCAAAGCCGCCGACCAGAACTATACGGCCGCGCTCTTTAACCTGGGGTATCTCTATTACAACGGTGAAGGCACCGACAAGGACGAGGAAACCGGCATCCGCTATATCACGCAGGCTGCCGACAAGGGAGACAGTGCCGCGATCGAATTCCTGCAGTCGATGCAGAAGATGATGAAGCGCAGACAGGCGATGCAGAAGATGAACGAGCGGAAACCGTTCTTTATCCGCCGCGTCCGCAAGATGGAGAAGCTGTATACCGTCAAATCCGCATTTACGGGCCTGCCTTATGTCGGTTTTGATAAGAGCGACAACTCCTTCTTCGTGACCATTTTTACGCAGAAAGAGATGGCGGATGAGTTCAAAAAGCAGATGGACCTTGCCGGCCGGAATGTGCAGATCGAAGAAATTGTCAACAAATTCTTCCTTTCCTATTTCGGCAATCTCTACACCATGGGCGTCAGCTGCATCAATTTTACAGACTACAAGGACTTCTATCATATTTACCTGTATGAACTGGTCAAACGGGATCTGTCCAAGCTCCCGGAGAAGCAGCGTCCGGTCGAAAATCCGAAGTGCGTGCGCTCGATCTGCCTGTATCTGCAGGAGGCAAGACGCAAACAGGAAGTGCGCGTCAGCCGCGATCAGCTTCTGAAGCTGGACCACACCATGGGAGCACAGCTGCGGAATACGACATTTCTCATGCCGGTCCGCATGGAAGAGAAGGACGGCAAGAAGCTGCCGCAGCTCGTCCTGCTGAACAGAGAAGGCTCCGACCAGCGCTATGTCCCGCTCTTTACAGACATGGCCGAGTACAACCGTTTCCGCACAGAGGAAAACCATTTCGACCTTCTGAAGCTGGGCATCAAGCCGCTCACGCAGCTCAAACTGCCTGAGACGGCCAATCAGTTCATCGTCAATGTGAATACCTTCCGGATGATCCTGCCTATGGATTATCTGCAGAAACTTGCCGGCACAGCTGCAAAGAAATAATACCGGCATTTGCACAAGATAAGGAATACTATGCAGAAACTTGCTTTAAGTGATGATATCCTGCTGCAGGTCGAAAAGCCTGCGCGGTATCTCGGAAATGAAATCAATGCCGTACACAAGGAAATTCATCCCGGAATGATCCGCTTTGCCATGGCGTTTCCGGATGTCTATGAGATCGGTATGTCGTATCTGGGCATCCAGATCCTCTACGATCTTCTGAACGCCCGCGAGGATACGGCATGCGAACGTGTCTATTCACCGTGGATCGACCTTGATCAGATCATGAAAGAGCGGCACATCCCGCTCTTTGCGCTGGAATCGCAGGATCCGGTGAAGAATTTTGATTTTCTCGGCATCACACTTCAGTATGAGATGTGCTATACCAACGTTCTGCAGCTGCTTGATCTGAGCGGCATACCGCTCATGGCAGCAGACAGGACGGAAGAGGATCCCCTCGTCATCGGCGGCGGTCCGTGTGCCTATAACCCGGAACCTCTGGCCGATTTCTTCGACCTTTTCTATATCGGAGAAGGCGAGACGGTGTACAACCGCCTCCTGGATGTCTATCAGGAAAACCGGCGCAGCGGCAGGAGCCGTGAGGATTTTCTCCTGCAGGCCGCACAGATCCCGGGGATCTATGTGCCGCGTTTTTATGATGTCACCTATCATGAAGACGGCACCATTGCCTCTTTCAGGCCAAACAGAGAAGAAGTTCCGGCCGTCATCCGCAAACAGGTGGTAACCGACCTGTCGGATGTCATCTATCCGGAAAAACCGATCGTACCGTTTATCAAGGTCACGCAGGACCGCGTGGTGCTGGAGATTCAGCGCGGCTGCATCCGCGGCTGCCGTTTCTGCCAAGCCGGCATGGTCTACAGGCCGAACCGCGAGCGCAGTCTGGAGTTTCTCAAGGAACACGCCGTGAAGATGCTCGAGTCCACGGGGCAGGATGAGATTTCCCTGAGTTCTCTGAGCTCAAGCGACTATTCGCAGCTGCCGGAGCTGGTGAATTTCCTGCTGGATTACTGCGAGAAAAAGAAAATCAACATTTCCCTGCCATCGCTTCGTATCGACGCCTTTTCACTGGATGTCATGTCAAAAGTACAGGATGTGCGGAAGGTCAGCCTGACCTTTGCGCCGGAAGCGGGTACGCAGAGAATGCGCGATGTCATCAATAAGGGACTGACACAAGAGGATATTCTCGGCGGCGCCAGACAGGCCTTTGACGGCGGCTGGAGCCGTGTCAAGCTGTATTTCATGATCGGCCTGCCGACCGAGACCGATGAGGATGTGACGGGCATTTCCGATCTGGCCAATAAAATTGCAGAAGAATTTTATGAGATTCCGAAGGGCTCGCGTCCTGGAAACGGCCGCATCGACATCGTCGTGAGCACCTCCTTCTTTATCCCGAAACCATTTACGCCGTTTCAGTGGGTGCCGCAGGCAGACCTTGCGCAGCTTCACCACAGACAGGAACTGCTAAACCGTACCATCAAGGAGTCTGTCAACCACAAGAGCATCCGCTATAACTGGCATGATTTCGAGCTGAGCCACCTGGAAGGTATATTTGCACGCGGTGACCGCCGCCTGTCCGGCGTGCTGGTGAAAGCCTATGAAGGCGGGTGCCTGTACGATTCCTGGGGCGATTTTCTGAAGGTCGATGTCTGGAAGAAGGCATTTGAAGAAGCCGGCATCGATCCGGATTTCTATACCTACCGGGAGCGCCCGGCTGACGAGATTCTGCCATGGGATTTCATCGATGCCGGTGTCTCCAAACAGTTCCTTCGCCGCGAATACGAGACGGCAAAGGCAGAGAAAGTAACGCCGAACTGCCGCATGCGCTGCAGCGGCTGCGGCTGCCGAATTTACGAAAGCGGGGTGTGCTATGAAGATCAGAATACGGTTCAGTAAGCATGGAAGCGTACGCTTCATAGGCCATCTCGATATCATGCGGTATTTCCAGAAAGCGATCCGCCGCGCCGGTATACCGGTTTCCTTTTCGCAGGGCTATCATCCGCACCAGCTGCTGACCTTCGCGTCTCCGCTTGGCGTCGGCATGGAAAGCAGCGGGGAATATCTGGACATCGAGGTCGAAGAGTGCAGCAGTATCGAAGAACTGCAGGAGGCGCTTGAGGCGCAAATGGCTGAAGGCATCGATGTGCTGAGTGCCCGCATTCTGCCGGAGCATGCCGCCAATGCGATGTCCATCGTGGCAGCGGCCGATTACCGCCTCGGCTGGCCGCAGAACATGCCTTGCACAGCCGATGAGCTGGCGCAGCTTGCCGCGCAGTTTACCGCGCAGGATAGCATTCCGATACTGAAAAAGACCAAGAAGCACGAACGGGTTGTCGATATACGGCCGATGATTTACGATCTTCGCGCAGAAGGCAGCAGTCTGTATCTTCGCTGCGCCTCCGGGAGCGAGGCAAATCTCAAGCCGCAGCAGCTTCTGGAGACCATGCTCCGATCGGGAGGACTGGAATACAATCCGTATGCCTGCCTGATCACGAGACTGGATCTATTTGCCAGAACCAAGGACGGACAGCTCGTTTCACTGGAAAAATATAATGGATAAGATACATATTGTCATTACGGATTTCCGGCAGAAGAGACTGACACTTGTCTATGAGGAAGGCCGCCTGATGGAGATGCAGGCAGAGCCGCATGGCAGCGTGCCCCGCGTCGGCGATATCCGCATCGGCCGTGTCCGCAATATCGTGCGCAACATCAACGCGGCTTTCATCGAGATTCAGCCCGGCGTCATCGGCTATTACCGCCTCGACGGACAGGATGCTGCCGGAGAGCGTCTGCGGCAGGGCGATGAGATAGCCGTGCAGATTGAAAAAGAAGCGCAGAAAGGCAAAGAATGCGTCCTGAGCAGGTGTTTCAGCCTGCCGGGGCGCTTTAGCGTACTGGTCACGGATACGGACTGCAATCATATTTCCTCGAAAATCAAAGATAAGACGCAGGTGCAGCGCCTGCTCGCTCTCCCGGCGCCGGGTGCGCAGGAAGGTGTCCGCTGGATTTTGCGGACGGAAGCGCAGGAGCAAACAGACGAGGCCATCCTGGCAGAGATGAACCAGCTTCTGGATCAGTACCGCCGGATTATGGCGGCCGCCCCGACGAGGACCTGCTTTAGCTGCCTGTACCACGGTGATTCTTCCGCCGAGAAGATTCTGCGCCGCTATGCCGGACAGGAGAGCGTCTCTGTCACAACGGACCTGCCGGAAGCAGCTGACCTGATGCAGGAGAAATTTCCGGATATGCCGGTTCGTTTTTACGAAGACAGCTATCCGCTCGTCAAACTTTATAATATCGAAGCGGAAGCGCAGCGGGCGCTCGCCCGGCGGGTATGGCTGAAATCCGGCGCCGACATCGTCATCGACCGCACCGAGGCCATGACGGTCATCGACGTCAACACCGGAAAATCCATCGGCAAAGGCAGCAAGCGGGCACATCTGCTCGCGGTCAACAAGGAAGCGGCCGCGGAAATATGCCGCCAGCTGCGTCTGCGCAGCCTTTCCGGCATTATTCTCGTCGATTTCATCAACATGCCGCAGGCACAGGACCGCAGCGAACTGATGGCTTATCTGCGCACGGAGGCAGCCCGCGACAGCATTCAGACAACCGTCGTCGACATGACCCGGCTGAATCTTGTCGAGATGACACGCAAAAAGGTCATGAAACCGCTGTATGAACAGCTGCGCGGCTGCGAACAGGCATGAAAAATCATATTTATATCTGTATTGATCTGAAATCGTTCTATGCTTCGGTCGAATGCGCAGCGAGACATCTGGATCCCATGACGACAAATCTCGTCGTCGCCGACCCGTCACGCACGGAGAAAACCATCTGTCTGGCCGTTTCACCCTCGCTGAAGGCCATGGGCATTCCAGGACGCTGCCGGCTTTTTGAAATACCGAAAAATATCGACTTTATCATCGCGCCGCCGCGGATGAGCCTCTATATCGACATTTCTGCGCGCATCTACGGCATTTTTCTGCGCTACCTGTCCGCCGACGATATCCATCCGTATTCGATCGACGAATGTTTTATGGATGTCACGGATTATCTTGACCTGTACGGGCTGAGCGCAAAACAGCTGGCAGAGCAGATGATGGCGGATATTCTCCGCGAAACCGGCATCACCTCCGCCTGCGGCATCGGCACGAATCTCTACCTGTGCAAAATCGCCCTCGACATCATGGCCAAACACGAACCGGACCGCATCGCCTATCTGGACGAATTAAGCTACCGCGAAAAGCTATGGGACCACCGGCCGATCACGGATTTCTGGCGCATCGGACGCGGCACCGCAAGGCGCCTGCAGCAGGCCGGCATCACAACCATGCGCCAGGTGACGCAGACAGATGAGGACTTTCTTTACCGTCTGTTCGGCGTCGACGCCGAGATACTGATCGATCACGCCTGGGGCATCGAACCGGTCACCATCGCGGATATCAAAGCTTACAAACCGCAGAATACCGGGCTTTCGACGGCGCAGGTACTGCCGCGCGATACGGACTATGAGACAGTCAGACTGCTTCTCAAGGAAATGGCGGACAGCCTCGCGCTCGACCTGACCGACCAGGGCATGGTCACGGGCAGCGTCGGCGTGCATGTGCGCTATGCCAGGGGCTTTTCCGGACGGACAGGGGCGGTGCGCAGCATCAGCACGGTCACCAGCTCCGGCCGCGTCCTTCGCCAGAAGGTGCTGGAAATTTTCGATTCCTTTGCGGACCCGCACGCCATGTACAAAGGCCTTCTCATATCCTATAATCACCTGCAGCCGGAAGCATTTGCGCAGGCCGACCTGTTCAACGACTCGGCATCGCTTGAGCGCGACCGCCGCCTGCAGAAGGCGCAGCTTGCCAT
>OMWM01000059.1 GCA_900314775.1 uncultured Eubacteriales bacterium
CCAGTCTCTGCATGTAAACTGTTGAAAGCGCCGTGTACCGAACGGTACGCACGGTGCTGTGAGAGGACGGGGGCTAATCACCCCCTCCTACTCGATTTTTACCGGCGGTTTGTTCATTCCGGCTTTTCCCTGCCTGTCCGTTTTCGCTCCTGCGGCGCTTTATAGCCGTGGAGCGGTATCAGGCGCTGGTTGCGGCTGCCGCGAAACAGCAGGGTGATATCTTTCTGCTCTTCGATAAACTCGCCGTCGACGATCAGATCAATGCAGGAGAGCATATCATCCGTCACGTCCGTGTGTACGCATCCGCCCTCGGCCAGGTCGGTATCATAGGTGTAGCCCGTGTAGCACCAGATATCTTTGTGCGGAAAGGCCGCACGCACGCGCTGCAGGAAACCCGCCAGCACCTGCTGGTTCTCCGGCTCAAACGGCTCGCCGCCCAGCAGCGTCAGCCCCTGAATATAGTCCGGCTTCAGGGCTTCCAGAATGGCGTCCTCCGTTTCTCTGGTGAAAGGCTGCCCATAGCTGAAATCCCAGGTCATCTGGTTAAAACAGCCCCGGCAGTGATGACGGCAGCCGGATACGAAAAGGCTGACGCGGACGCCCGGTCCGTCGGCAATATCAAAATATTTTATCTCAGCGTAATTCATCATCCAGCTCCGTTTTCATGGCGGCAAAAGCCGCTGCATTTTTACAGGTGCAGAACGCGGTCTCTGATTTCCTGCGTCCGTCCCTGGTTCCAGAACTGCGTGCCGATATAGCCGCAGGTTCTTCTTGCCACGGACATCTTGCTCTGGTCGGTGTTGCCGCAGTTCGGGCAGCGCCAGATCAGTTTGCCGTGCTCGTCTTCCTTGATCTCGATCTCTCCGTCGTAGCCGCAGACTTCACAGTAGTCGCTCTTGGTGTTGAGCTCGGCATACATGATGTTATCGTAAATAAACTGCATGACGGACAGTACAGCCGGGATGTTGTTCTGCATATCCGGCACCTCCACATAGGAGATCGCGCCGCCCGGTGAGAGCTTCTGGAACTCGGCTTCGAATTTGAGCTTCGAGAAGGCATCGATATTCTCACGCACGTTGACGTGGTAGGAATTGGTGATGTAGTTGTGGTCCGTCACATCTTTGATGATGCCGAAACGCTTCTGCAGACATTTCGCGAACTTGTATGTCGTCGATTCCATCGGCGTGCCGTAGAGGGAATAGCTGATGTTTTCTTCCTTCCTCCACTGCGCGCATTTGTCATTCATATGCTGCATGACAGCCAGGGCAAATGGCTTTGCCTCCGGGTCCGTGTGACTCTTGCCGGTCATGTAGACGCACATCTCATAGAGGCCGGCATAGCCAAGCGAAATCGTGGAGTAGTTGTTGTACAGGAGCTTATCGATGGTCTCGCCCTTCTTCAGACGCGCCAGTGCGCCGTACTGCCAGAGTATCGGTGCGCAGTCGGAAATCGTGCCGCAAAGGCGTTCATGGCGGCAGCGGAGTGCGCGGTGGCAGAGCTCGAGACGCTCATCGAAAATCTTCCAGAATTTATCCATATCGCGGCCGGAAGAGCAGGCTACGTCTACGAGGTTGATCGTCACGACGCCCTGGTTGAAACGGCCGTAGTATTTATGTTTGCCCTCTTTATAAGTATTGCAGCCGGAGACGTCGCCCTCATCGCAGCTGCCATCGTCCGGTGTCAGGAAAGAGCGGCAGCCCATGCAAGGGTAGACATCGCCCTTGAGCTCACGCATCTTCTTGGCGGAAATGTAATCCGGCACCATGCGCTTGGCCGTGCATTTTGCCGCGAGAACGGTGAGATCCCAGTATTTTGAGCCCTCGCGGATATTGTCTTCATCGAGAACATAGATCAGTTTCGGGAACGCCGGTGTGATCCAGACGCCCTTCTCGTTCTTGACGCCCTGCATACGCTGTATGAGCACTTCCTTGATGATCGCGGCGAGATCCTCTCTGGTCTGTCCTTCCGGTACCTCGTCGAGGTACATGAACATCGTGACGAAAGGTGCCTGGCCGTTGCAGGTCATCAGCGTGATCAGCTGGTACTGGATTGTCTGGATGCCGCTGCGGATTTCATCGGCAAGACGGTGCTCGACAATCTTGGAAATGATCTCCTCGTTCATATCTTCGCCGCAGGCCTCGCGTTCTTCGATGACCTGTTTCCGGATTTTCCGGCGGCTCACATCGACGAACGGCGCCAGATGCGAGAGTGTGAAAGACTGGCCGCCGTACTGGTTGGAAGCCACCTGTGCGACGATCTGTGTCGTCACGTTGCATGCCGTGAAGAAGCTGTGCGGTTTTTCGATCATGGTCTCGCTGATGACCGTGCCGTTCTGCAGCATGTCCTCGAGATTGATCAGGTCGCAGTTGTGCTCACGCTGTGCGTAGTAGTCGGCATCGTGAAAATGAATGATGCCGGCATCGTGTGCCTTGACAATGTCCTCCGGCAGCAGAATACGCTTTGTCAGATCCTTGCTGACCTCGCCGGCCATGTAGTCGCGCTGCGTGGAGTTGATGACAGGGTTCTTGTTGGAATTTTCCTGCTTGACCTCCTCATTGCTGCGGTCGATCAGGGAGAGAATGCCGTCATCGGTGGTATTGGATTTTCTTGCCAGCGTTCTTTTGTAGCGGTAGCGGACATATTTCTGCGCCACCTCGAAACCGCGCATCTCCATGATACCGGTCTCGACCATATCCTGAATGTCCTCGACGCTGACCGCGTGCGGTGACTTCGCCACCTCGGCGGAAACATTATCGGCGACTGCCTGAATCTGGTAGACATTCATCTGATGAATTTTATCGACTTCGTTGTTGGCCTTGGCGATCGCATTGTAGATCTTGGACTCGTCAAATGCGACCTCCTGTCCGTTTCGCTTGATAACATTGGTCGTAACGGTGACCGTACTGCCTTCCATCATATCCATCCTCCAAATTAATATATCTGTCTATTGTCATTATTTACAGAATTGTTCTTACAACTTCGCACAATTCAGACGATTTTTGCAAGACATGTGCAGAAGAACCGTATTATGGTACAACTACAATATTTGGCATAAATTATTCGCCGACCACAATATCTTGTATCTTCGTGCATTCCTATAGTATCACATAATATCTGGAAAGTGAACCGGGAAAATACAAGATTTGGTATCTTGCAGATTAAAGGCCACTAAACTGTGTATTTACGGGGCTTTTTACGGGGGCAGGATTTGTTGACTTTGCGCTGTTTTTCGGGTAAGATACAGAAAACGGGGAAAGTTTAAATACAAACTGAATAGCTGCCGCGGACGCCCTGTCCGCCGGCGGCAGGGGATACAGCTGGAGAAAGATTATGATGAATCTTGATACGGAAGTTTTATTTAACGGAATGATGCTTAGAAAATTCAGGACGCTGCAGTACAGGGAAGTGACGCAGAAGTACGGTCTGCAGGTGATTGACCTGATCGTACTGCGTTTTCTCTCCGGCTCGGGCAGCCGCAACACGCTGGCCGATATGGAAAAGCTCTGTCTTTTTACGAAGGGACACCTTTCCCAGTCCGTAAAGCGCCTGCAGGAGAGCGGTTATCTGCGCAGTGAGACAGATCCGAAGGACAGGCGCCGCGTACACAATTACCTCACCGACAAGTCTTCCGAGGTCGTCGCGGATTTCAATGCGGCGACGGACAATGCAATGGATTCCATGCTGCGCGGCTTTTCAGATGAGGAGAAGGAGGAGCTTGTCCGATGCATCCGGAAGATCAACAGCAACATCCAGGATTACATTCAGGAAAACACCGGACACAAATGACGATGGCAGCGAAAGAGAATCTGTACCTGCCTTATACCAGCAATGAGATCGAGCCGATTGACACATCCGGCGGATACGGCGTGCGTCCGGGACTCTACAACCTGCGCGGCGCGACCGCGCTGCCGGGCGGCATCGTCAACTTCACGGTGATTTCGCAGGGGGCGTCTGCCGTAGATCTCGTGCTTTTCAGGCCGGGCGGCAGGACGCCGTATGCGCGGCTGCCTTTCCCGGACACTTACCGCGTCGGCAGCGTCTGGTCGATGATGGTATTCGGCCTCGATATCAGCACGTTTGAATATGCCTATCAGGTGGACGGGCCGTATGACCCGAAGGCCGGCCTTCTGTTTGACAGGAAGAATTACCTGCTGGACCCGTATGCGCGTGCCGTGACCGGCCAGAGCATCTGGGGCCGCCGGAATGACCAGTTCTACAAGGCACGTGTCGTGCAGAATGATTTTGACTGGAAGGACGAGAAGCGTCCGGACATCCCGGTCGAGGATCTGATCATCTACGAGGCACATGTGCGCGGCTTTACGCGCGATCCCTCGTCGGGCGTCAAGGAACGCGGCACGTACCTCGGCATGATGCGCAAAATCCCGTATCTGAAGGAACTGGGCGTCAACGCGGTCGAGCTCATGCCGATCTTCGAGTTTGACGAGAACCGCGACGAGCGCACCTATAACGGGCAGCGGCTCCTCAATTACTGGGGCTACAATACGGTCAGTTTCTTTACGCCGAATACAAGCTACGCCTACAACCGGGAAAACAATCACGAGGGCGATGAGCTCCGTATGCTGATCCGCGAGCTGAACCGCAATGGCATCGAGGTAATCCTCGATGTTGTGTTCAACCACACGGCGGAAGGCAATGAGAAGGGCCCGTCGTTCTGCTTCAAGGGCTTTGACAACAACATTTACTATATGCTGACGCCGGACGGCTATTATTATAATTTCAGCGGCTGCGGCAATACGATGAACTGCAACCATCCGTTTGTGCAGGAGATGATTCTCGAGTGCCTGCGCTACTGGGTGATCGACTATCACGTCTCGGGATTCCGCTTCGATCTGGCCAGCATACTCGGCCGCGACAATCACGGCCGGCCGCTCAGCGATCCGCCGCTGCTGCGGCTGCTCGCAGAGGATCCGGTGCTCTCGCATGTCAAGCTGATTGCAGAGGCATGGGATGCCGGCGGCCTCTATCAGGTCGGCAGCTTTTCTCATTTGAAGCACTGGGCGGAGTGGAACGGCCGCTACCGTGATGACATGCGGGATTACCTCAAAGGAAATCTCGATATGACCGGCGTGGCAGTCAGCCGGATTACCGGTTCGACGGACCTGTACAATCCGGATGTCCGCGGCTTCGGCGCTTCTGTGAATTTCCTGAACTGTCATGACGGGTTTACGCTGTATGATATGTACAGCTATAATGATAAACATAACGAGATGAACGGCGAAGGCAACCGGGACGGTTCCAACGACAACCGCAGCTGGAACTGCGGCGCGGAGGGGGAGACCGATGACCCGGCGGTGAATGCGCTTCGCCGGAAGATGGCAGCCAACGCCATCGCCGTTCTGATGATGAGCCGGGGGACGCCGATGATCCTTGCCGGCGACGAATTTCTGAATTCGCAGCAGGGCAACAACAACAGCTACTGTCAGGACAATCCGATTTCCTGGCTGAACTGGGGCGATCTGCAGAAGAACCGCGATCATTTTGCATTCGTGAAGTTCATGATTGCCTTCCGGAAGGCGCATCCCGCCATCCGCCGTCACAGCGGCGGCGGAACCTACGGGCTGCCGGATATCACGGTATCCTGGCCGGTGGAAAACGAGCATGCGCTGGCGGTTGTCTATGCCGGCCCGGACGATGCCGGCCATGATGACGCGGTCGGCCTGGCTGTCAATGTTTTCTGGGAGGAGCAGGACGTGGTTCTGCCGGAGATGCCGCAGGGCGTGCGCTGGGCCGTCGCCGCGGATACGACCGGCTATTACCTGCCCGACCGGATCGAAAAGGACGGGACACCTTATCTGCTGGAGAGCAATGTGCTGCATCTGGCTCCGCGTTCCGCTGTTGTACTTCGGACTGTAACAGCACAAACTGAATAAGGAGGAAATGAACATGAACATGACCTACAGTGATAAGACGCCGATCATCGCGACCATCGCCAAGATTGCTGCGGGCATTCTGCTGCTGATCAATGCGGATTTCTTTGTTTCGCTGATCTTCAGGATCTCAGGTGTCTGCATGCTTGTGGCCGGCGTGTACTATCTGGTTCAGTATTTTACCTATAACCGCAGCACGGGCAACCTGACGCGGGCGATCATCTGGCTGGTACTGGGCGCGATCTTTGCTTTCGGCACCAGTATACTGATGGGCATCTTCCCGGTACTGATGGCGATGTTTGCCATCCTGCTGCTGATTTCCGGCATCGCGCAGATTCAGGTGGCCGTCGGGATGGTCAGTGCGCATGTACCGGGTGCGGGACTGCAGCTGGTCTCCACGGTGCTGACGATTGTCATTGCGCTGCTGGTGCTTTTCAATCCTTTTGATACGGTCAATGTACTCTGGAAGATAACCGGCGTTCTTCTGATCATTAACGGTCTGATTGACGCCAATGTATTCCGTTTCATGAAGAACCAGGTGTGAGATGAGGAAAAAAAATACGATCGCAGCGCTGCTGATGGCGGCGCTGCTTTGTTTTAGCGGGTGTGCGCAGGCAGATACCGGGGCAGATGTGACAAGGGCGCCGGCCGGGGCGCAGACACAGGAAGATACGGAGACGGAGACGGCGCTGCAGACGGAAGACGAGGCGCAGCCCGCCGGGGAGACAGAAACCGCTCTCTCAGATAAAGACGGCACGCTGGACATCTATTTTCTCGATGTCGGCGAAGGCGATGCCGCCTTCCTGACCTGCGGCGGCGAGAGCATGATGATCGACGGCGGCAATCCGGAGGATTCCGATAAGATCTTCAGTTTTCTGACGCAGCAGGATGTCACGCAGCTGAAGTACATCATTGCCACGCATCCGCACAGCGACCACATCGGCGGTCTTTCCGGTGCGCTCGTGAAATGCGGCGCGCAGACGCTTCTGACGCCGGCCGATTCCTATGACAGCGACGCGTTTGCCGACATGATGCGCTATGCCGGCGAGAAAAACGTGCAGGTCGTAAAACCGTCACCGGGCGATACGCTGACGCTCGGCGGTGCGGAAATCGAAATCCTGGCTCCGGATGAGACGGATTTTCAGACAGGTGAGGAAACCTCGGTCAACAATATTTCTATTATATGCAAGGTGACATACGGCAGTACGTCGATGCTGTTTACGGGAGATGCCGAGGCGGAGGAAGAAGAAGAGCTTCTGCGTTCCGGGGCAGATCTGCACGCGGACGTACTCAAGGTCGGCCATCACGGAAGCGATACCTCGACAGGAGAAGAATTTCTGCGCAGCGTCAGTCCGACCGACGCGGTTATCTCTGTCGGAGCGGACAATTCCTACGGCCATCCGTCGCAGACCGTGCTGGACCGCCTGACGCAGGTCGGCGCCGCGGTGTACAGGACGGACCTGCAGGGAGACATCCATCTGCAAAGCGACGGCACGCAGCTGACCTTTGAGACAGAGAAACAGGCACAGCAGCCGGTGACGCGCAGCAACGTGCAGCAGGCACAGACGCAGGCAGCGGATGAGCAGCCGCAGGCCTCCGGTGAGCAGACGCGGACCGACTATGTGCTCAACGCCAACACGAAGAAGTTCCATTACCCGGACTGCCCTTCCGTGGCAAAAATGTCCGAGAAGAACAAAATCTATTATACGGGCACACGGGATGAAGTCATACAGATGGGCTATGAACCCTGTGCCAACTGCAATCCATAGCAGCACACATGCAAAAGGAGCCATCCGGCGTAAGCCGGATGGCTCCTTTTGCATGGATGCCCTTTTACTCGAGGCATCTGTCATAGAAATCGACGAATTTCGCGATCATCTCGTCATCTTTGCGGGAGAGCAGCTGCCAGAGCTCCATCTCTTCCTCTTTCATGATGTAGCCCTGTTCGTCAAACTTGCGGTAGAGCTCCCGTTCGCGCTGATCAATGTCAGGCGGCGTCACGACGTTGTGATTGCGCCCTGTCAGCAGCCAGTGCTCAAAACCTTTGTGCCCTTCCAGCGCCTTGCAGATTTTCAGATAGCTTTCTGTATAATCGACAATCGAGTCGTCACGGCTGTGGACGGCCAGAACAGGACAGTCCGTGCGGGCAAGGCCTTCGGCGGACGTATAACGGTTGAGCTTGCCGTATTTGAGCTGCATCATCGAGTTGAATACCGGGATGACGGCGGTATGCAGTACGCCGATCCGGCGGACGATGGACGGCCTTGTGATCTCATTCGGGTCGTTGAATGCGGCCACGGAAATAATGCCGCGGACATTATACTGCTTCAGGCAGAAGACCGTATCGGCGGCGTAGCCGCCCCAGGAATGTCCGTATAGCAGAAGAGGGAGCCGTGACAGTTCCGGGTCCTCCTCGATGCGGTCGAGCACCGTTTTCATATCGAGCACATGCTGCGGCAGGCCGAGGATGCCCTTGCCCTCGCTGCTGCCGACACCGGTGCCGTCGAACATGATCACCATGTAGCCGGCCCGTGCAAACGCGGCCGCTTCCGGAAAATAATTCTCGATGGAGCGGTGATATCCGTGCGTGAGCACGATCAGGCCCTTCGGCTGGCCGGTCCGGGCGGCAAGCTGTATGCCGCGCAGCAGATCGCCTTTATCGGAAAGGCAGGAGAAATCTTCTGCTTTCAGGTCCGGGTTTTCCGCCATAAAATACTCACGGAAGCCGGTCGGCGGTTTCTCGCGTACGCGGAAATTTCTCCGGTAGATGACATCGGTTATTACGAGAGGCGTCGTCGCCGCAATTACGACAGCTCTGCGCAGAAACAGGTTTTTCTTTTTTGCCATAAAATCACCATAGTTTACATAATAATACAATTTTATTTTAGTATGGGCGTTTATGGCTTTAAATATCCATTCCGGCCGTTTTGTAGTATTGCACGCCAAAAAATATTGAGGCGGATAATCAATAATGTTAAAATTATTGAGATAAACAGGCAAAATGTCTGCAGTTACACAGGAAAATGGTGATTTTTATGAATATTGCAAAAACATACGGGAATATCGTCCGCCGGTACATCGATACGGACCCGGAGAAGGCGAAGAAGCTGATCATCCGCGGTCTGTATCTCGAGAGCTTCCGGATCCGGCATTTTTATGACAAACGCATCCCGCAGGCCTATAAGCATCTGAATTATTATGGGATCAGGCTGGTGGCGGATGCGCTCAAAAAGCCGGAGACACTGGCGTGGACCAATATTTTTGCGCCGGTCGAAATTCTGCAGAATTTCGGCCTGACCAGTGTTTCCATGGAATGCCTGTCCTCGTATCTTTCGGGGTTCTGGCTGGAGGATGCCTTTATCGACAGGGCAGAGACCGAGGCCATCGCACAGACGCTCTGTTCCTATCACAAGAACTTTATCGGGGCAGCGGATGCCGGTGTCATCCCGAAGCCGGCCGTCGGCGTGACGACCTCGATGGTCTGCGACGGCAATGTGCAGTCTTTCCGGTATCTGCATGAGCAGATGGGCATTCCGGTGTACATCATCGACGTGCCGTACGAGGATACGCCGGAGGCCGTGCAGTATGTCAGGGAACAACTGCAGGAGCTGATTGCCATGCTCGAGGACATCACCGGCCGCCGGTTCGACGAGGCGGCGCTGAAGGCGGCGCTCGACCGTGAAAACAAGACAAAGCAGTATTATCTTGAATACCTGGACAAGCGGCAGCACCACGAATATCCGAATACGCTGACGCTGATCCTTTTCCAGCTGTTTGCGACGCATCTGGATATCGGCATGCAGTGGCCGCTGGACGTGTTCCGCGAGATGAGCGAGGAGGTAGAGCGGTACCCGGCTGCAAAGGGGAAACGCCTTTTCTGGATTCATCTGGAACCGTATGCGCAGGAATCGCTGCGGGCCTACCTGAATCTCGGCGATGAGGTCTCCATCTCGGCCGGCGATTTCGACCTGGACTATGTGAAGCCGCTTGATATCGATCATCCGCTCGATGCGCTTGCCGCCAAGATCACCGGTAACATCTATAACGGCGATTTCAGCCGCAAGGTGGACGCGGTGCGGGAGATGATAAAGCGCTATAAGCCGGACGGCGTCGTGGAATTCTGCCACTGGGGCTGCGCACAGTCCTCCGGCGGCGTCATGCTGATGAAGCAGATGGTGGCGGATCTTGGCCTGCCGATGCTGATTCTTGACGGAGACGCTGTCGACCGGCGAAACAGCCCGGACGGACAGATCAGGACACGTTTTGAAGCATTTATGGAAGTGCTCAGACAGGAAGACGCGAAGGGAGGTGCCTGATATGCTGGGCTATGTGTGCAAATATACACCGGTCGAGCTGCTGCGCGCGATGGGGGCGGACCCGGTGCGCATCACCTCACCGGCGGCGGATTTCAACCAGGCCGAGGCGCGGATGCACCCGAATGTGTGCTCGTATGTCAAGCTGGTGCTGGAAGCCATGGAGGATGGCGATTACGAAGGCGTTGTGCTGACGTCCTGCTGCGACTCGGTGCGCCGCCTGTACGATACGCTGCAGGATCTGTATCCGGATAAATTCATCTATATACTGGATCTGCCGCGCAGGGTCAGCGAGGCGTCGGAGAAAATGTACGCGCGCCGCATCATGGAGCTGGCGAAGGCATACAGCAGTTTTTCCGGCAGAAAATACGATCCGGCGGCGCTGGCCGAGCAGCTTGGCTGCCTGAAGGGCAGTCCCCGCCGGCCGTCGGGGCACCGGAATCCGGTGCGCGTCGGCATTCTGGGCGCGCGCTGCCCGGAGAGCGTGTACCGGCTGCTCGATGATAACGGCGCGGAGGTCGTTTTCGATCTGACCTGCACCGGCATGGACCGCGGATTAGCGCTCGGAGAGCTGCTGCCGCCGCATATCAGCGCGGAGCAGCCGGAAGTGATGGCGCTGCAGTATGCGCACGCACTGCTCGGGCAGATACCGTGTCTGCGCATGGAAGATGTGTCGCGCCGCGAGGCTTTTATTCAGGAGCAGATGAAGGCGGTGGACGGTCTCGTCTATCATACCGTCAAGTTCTGCGATATATATTCCTATGAATATTCGGTGATGCACCGGCAGACATCCCTGCCGGTTCTGAAGATCGAGACAGATCTTACGCTGCAGTGCGAGGGACAGATCAAAACGCGGATTGACGCCTTTATTGAGGCTTTGAAAGCGGCAAAGGGTCTGGATGCACCGGTGAAGGAGAGAAAGAAAATGGGTAAAGGATATGCAGTTGGCATTGACAGCGGGTCGACATCGACCAATGCGGTGATCATGAATAAAAACCGGGAAATTGTCGCGTACGAGATCGTGCGCACCGGCGCCAGAGCGGCGGATTCAGCCGGCCGGGCACTGGAAGCCGTCCTGAAAAAGGCCGGCCTGACAAGAGAGGACATCGACGGCGTGTTTTCCACCGGCTACGGCAGAGCCGCGGTTGGCTCTTCCAGCCGGGAAGTGACGGAGATTTCCTGCCACGCAAAGGGCGCACGCTACTTCAATCCGAAGGTGTGCACGATTCTTGATATCGGCGGACAGGATTCGAAGGCGATCCGCCTGACAAAGGACGGCGGCATCGCGGACTTCGTCATGAATGATAAATGTGCAGCCGGCACAGGCCGTTTTCTGGAGGCGATGGCGCGCACGCTCGAGGTCAGCGTGGACGAGCTCGGGGATATTTCCGCGAAGTCACAGAAGGATGTCGAGATAAGCTCGATGTGTACGGTCTTTGCGGAGTCGGAGGTCATTTCCCTGATCGCGCAGAACACTGAGAAGGCGGATATCGCCCGCGGCGTGCACCGCGCGATCGCCGGCAAAGCCGTTTCCCTGATGAAGCGGGTTCGGCCGGAGCCGGCATATATGATGACCGGCGGCGTGGCGCGCAACAAGGGCGTCGTGCGGGAGATCGAAAAGCTTCTGGGCGAGCCGGTTTATATCTGCGAGGAGCCGGATATCGTAGGCGCAGCCGGTGCGGCGCTGTACGCACTCGATGAGCTGGAATAATATCTGAATACGGAAGAGAGGACCGCGTGAAATTGTTTTCACGCGGTTTTTTCGTATGACGGGCATGCCGTCAGTCTGTGGTGAAAGTCCACAAGGGGCGTAGTTGCCGACGAACCCCAAAGCGACT
>OMWM01000058.1 GCA_900314775.1 uncultured Eubacteriales bacterium
TACAGAACCCCGGATGAAATCTTCGAGGAGGAAATCGACCGAATCTACCAGGCTACTGCCTAGCGGAGGGTGTCCAACTTGTTGTTGCAATTTAGGAAGAAAAAACAATAAAACAATACAGCAGAAAAATCTGTCCGCAGGAAATATCCTGCAGACAGATTTTTTTTCGTCAAAATGCCGAATATTTTTATAAACTTTTTCCCAAAACAGGCAAAACCGTGATTGATTTTCACAATCAGACAGCATACAATAAAAGTATGCTAATGATAAATATTATCAATTACGAGAGGGAATTATGACTTTAAAGGATTTGAAAGTTGGCGGTTCGGCGGTGATCCGGTCTGTTGGCGGCGCGGGTGCGCTGCGCCAGCATCTGCTGGATATGGGTGTTCTGCCGGGGTCCTACGTACAGGTTACGAAGATGGCGCCGATGGGAGATCCGATGCAGATCCGCATTCATGATTATGAACTGACGCTGCGCCTGGCGGATGCGCAGAATATCGAGATTGAGACGATTTCAGACACGCAGATGCAGCAGCACAATGAGGCCAAACTGCCGCCGGAGGAGAAATTCACCGGCAGCGTGCAGCAGCATTATCTGCATCCGGGTCTTGGCGAAGCGGGCAAATATCACGACAAGACAACGGAGCATCCGCTTCCGGACGGGACGCTGCTTACATTTGCGCTTGCCGGCAACCAAAACAGCGGCAAGACGACATTGTTTAATCAGCTGACCGGCTCCAACCAGCACGTCGGCAACTTCCCAGGTGTTACGGTGGACCGCAAGGACGGCGTGATCCGCGGGCACAGCGACACACTTGTGACCGACCTGCCCGGCATTTACTCGATGTCCCCGTATACAAGCGAGGAGATTGTCACGAGGCAGTTTATTCTCGATGAGAAACCAAAGGGCATCATCAATATCGTCGATGCCACCAATATAGAGCGGAATCTGTATCTGACGCTGCAGCTGATGGAGCTCAATGTGCCGATGGTCATTGCGCTGAACATGATGGATGAGGTCCGTGAAAACGGCGGTTCGGTCCACATCAACAAGCTCGAGAAGGAACTCGGCCTGCCTGTTGTGCCGATTTCGGCGGCGAAGGATGAAGGTATCGAGGAGCTGATCGAGCACAGTCTGCATGTCGCGAAATATCAGGAACCGCCGGAAAGGCAGGATTTCTGCGATGAGAATGATCACGGCGGCGCGGTGCACCGTGCAATTCATGCCATTATGGTGCTGATTCAGGACCACTGCGAGCGTTCCGGCCTGCCGATCCGTTTTGCGGCGACCAAGGTGATCGAGGGCGACAGCCGGGTGCTCGACCGCCTCGAACTGGATCAGAACGAGAAGGAGATGATCGAGCACATCATTGTCCAGATGGAGAAAGAGCGCGGCCTCGACCGCAATGCGGCGATCGCCGATATGCGGTATTCCTTTATCCATCGTGTCTGCGTGAAGAGTGTGGTAAAGCCCCATGAAAGCCGGGAGCACAAGCAGAGTGCGGCCATCGACCGTATTCTGACCGGCAAATACACCGGCATTCCGTGCTTTATCGGCATTATGGCGGTGGTCTTTCTGCTGACCTTCAACGTGATCGGCGCGTTCCTGCAGAACTTGCTGGCACAGGGCGTCGATGCAATCAGTACGGCGGTTTCGCAGGCCATGCAGAGCGCGCATGTAAATACGGTCCTGCAATCGCTTGTGGTGGACGGCATCATCAACGGTGTCGGCAGCGTGATCAGTTTCCTGCCGATTATCGTCGTCCTGTTTTTCTTTCTGTCGATACTGGAGGATTCGGGATATATGGCGAGGATTGCCTTTGTCATGGATAAACCGCTGCGTAAAATCGGCCTTTCCGGCCGAAGCATGGTACCGATGCTGATCGGATTCGGCTGTACGGTGCCGGCGGTCATGTCCAGCCGGACACTTCCGTCGGAGCGCGACAGGAAGATGACGATCATGATGACACCGTTTATGAGCTGCTCTGCGAAGGTGCCGATCTATGCGTTCTTTGTATCGGTATTTTTCCCGGGCGGCGGCGGTTTTGTGATGACCGGGCTATATGTGCTCGGCATTGCACTGGGCATTCTGTACGCCTACATCAACCGCAAATTTATCTATAAAGGCGAAGCGGTTCCTTTTGTCATGGAGCTGCCGAATTACCGGCTGCCGAGTCTGCGCAACGTTCTGATTCTCATGTGGGAGAAGGCCAAGGATTTCCTGCAGCGTGCTTTTACGATTATCATGCTGGGCACCATTGTGATCTGGTTTCTGCAGACGTTCGGTACGGATTTTTCCGTTGTGGCGGATTCCAAAGACAGCATCCTTGCCGTCGCGGCCGGCTGGATCACACCGATCTTCAAGCCGATCGGTCTTGGCGACTGGAGAATCGTGACGGCGCTGATAGCGGGCTTCATGGCCAAGGAGAGTGTCGTTTCGATCACATCCATTCTGTATGGCAGCACATCGGCGCTTCTGGCAGCGCTTTCACCGCTGAATGCGTTCTGCATGCTGGTTTTCTGCCTGCTGTATACGCCGTGTATCGCCGCGATTTCCTCCATTCACAAGGAACTCGGGTGGAAATACGGTGTCGGTGTGGTTGTATTCCAGTGCGCGGTTGCCTGGGTAGTGGCCCTGGCGGTGCGCGGCATCGGACTGGCACTGGGATTTGCCTGAGATATGAATATTATGAAAGGACTCCGGTCTGCGGCGGCAGACCGGAGTTTTTATCATAATGCCCGGCAATTTGCAATACGCGCCGGCTGTATTGTATAATCGAATAGAATTAAACAGATCATAACCGGAGGGGTGGCAGTGAATGAGAAATGTTATGCCGTGCTCACGGCAGGCGGAGAGAGCAGCGGACCGGGAAGTCCGTATACCGCTCAGCTAATGGAAGATGCGGATGGCAGGCCGATTTACCTGTATACCGTGGAGGCGCTGGCCGGCAGCGGCCTTTTTGAGGAGATAATCCTGTACGTGCCGGCGGGCATTGCGCCGGCTGTGAAGAGACGTCTGGCGGAGGCGCTGCCGGACGCACCGGTGACGGTGCTGGCGGGCAATCCTTCGCAGCTTGAGGCAGCGCTGCAGACAGCCGACCGAATACCGGATGCACCGGATACGGTCCTTGTGCTGCACGATCTGCTGCGGCCTTTCGTGACAGACAGAATTCTGCAGGAGGCTGCTGAGACTGCCCGGCGCAGCGGTGTCTGCGATACGGCGGTGCCTTCTGCCGACACGCTGTTTGTCAGCGGAAACGGAGAGGACATCGACCGGATTCCGGACAGACAGAATCTTTATCAGGAACAGGCGCCGCAGGCGGTAAGAGCGGATCTTTTGAAAAAGCATGCCGAAGCGGCCGGAAAATCAGGCGCGGCTGATGTGTGTTCTGCACTGCACGGACTTGGCGTGCAGATCTTTCTCGTACGCGGTGAGGCGGCCAATATTCGGATCGCATCACCGGCGGAGCGCAGGGCGGCGCGGGCACTGCTGGAAGAGGGATGATACGATGACAATGACAGAACTGCTGGAGCAGGATAAAGAGAAACTGATGGCGCAGCTTGACAGCGCTTCGACGCCGGACAGGGCGGGCGCTGTCATAGAACAGGAATATGACCGCCTGCTGTATCGCTATAATGAGCAATGCACGAGCGGCGCCGGCAGAGCAGTATGCGCTTCCATGACGCAGATTGCCCGTACGGAAGCCGGCCTTGTCGATTCTATTGGAAGTACAAAAATATGGGAAAGCGGCGGGAAGACGCCGGAGAAGAAGATCCGCGGCGCAGCCTGGGCGGTGCTGGCGGCCGGTGCGGTCTGCCTCGCCGCGGGCCTTGCGGCCCTGGCCGGCAGTGCGGCAGGCCATGCACTGTTCGGCCTGCCGGTGCAGCTTTTGCTGCTGGCGGTCGGCGCCGTGCTTTTGTATCTGGCGGGCTATCTGACCGGAAAACCGCCGAAACAGGAAGAGACGAAAGAACAGAAGATTGAGATGATGGTGGATGCGGGACGGATTTACCGCTGCATGCAGGCCGCGGTGCTGACGATGGATCAGAATATACAGGCGGCTGCTGAGGAAGAGGAGCAGGAAGCGCCTGGAGCGGACGCGGCAGCGGCGGCTGACCGTGACGAGATTGAACTGATGGCCGGCCTGCTGGAGGCATCCTGCAGCGGAGACGCCCGGTACGCTCTGGATAAGCTGAATGATATCCGTTACTTCCTTTATAAAAAGGGAATCGATATCGTCGAGTACAGTCCGGAGACGGCAGATTATTTTGACCTGATTCCGTCGAAGCGGACCGGTACGATCCGCCCGGCACTGGCAGCCGGCGGGAAGCTGTTGAAGAAGGGCCTTGCGGCCGGAGGTGACAGATGAACCGTTATTATGGATTTGATCTCGGGGATGCCGAGAGTGCTGTGTCCAGACTGGACGCAGACAGCGAAAAGCGGCCGCAGGTGCTGACCGTCTGCGGTGAGAAGAGTCTGATCACAGCGTATGCGGATTTGATGAGCGGTGAGATCGTAATCGGCGAGAAAGCCTGCTATGCAGCCAATGCCGTAAAGCGCCGGATACGTTTTAAAAGCCGCTTTCTGACCGATAAGGACGCAGAGGGTGATGGGCGGTGCTTTGCCGCCGGTGTTCTGTCGGAGCTGTATGCCGCCGGGGAACTGCAGCGGGACGAGGAAGACTGCTGTTTTTACATAGGCTGTCCGGCCGGCTGGAAGAGTGCCGCGCGGGAACGCTATCGTGCGCTGTTTGAGCGCTGCGGATATCCGCCGCTGAAGATCATTTCTGAATCGAGGGCGGCGCTCGTATCCGTTTGCCAGTCGCGGCATATGCAGGTCGGCTATGATATACTTTCCCGGCCGGTCCTTATTGTGGACGTCGGTTCTTCGACGACGGATTTTGCCTATATCTGCGGCGGACACGAGGTGGAGATCCAGACGGCAGGCGAGGTTGCACTCGGCGGCGGCATCATGGACAGCCTGCTGCTGGAAATGGCGGCAGAACAGTCGAAACAGGCCGACCGCATTCATAAGATATTTGCGGAGAGCGAGCCGTGGAAAAATTACTGTGAATTTGCGGCGCGCCGCCTGAAAGAGAAATATTTCACGGATGCCGATTACTGGAAAGATCACGCCTGCGTCGATTCCGTGCTGATTCAGTATGACAGGCCGGTTCGGCTTACGCTGCGTATGGATGAGGAGGCGGCGCACAGGCTCCAGTACGGTAAGACGGAGCGCCTCGGGAACCGTTCTTTCTGCGAGGTTTTTACGCAGTCGCTTAAAAATGTGCGGGATCACATAAACGGCGATATGCCGGAGATCATCTGCCTGACGGGCGGTGTCTCGAAGATGCCGGATATCCGGGAATGGTGCATGGAGGTCTTTCCGGATGCCGTGGCCGTGTCCGATGCGGATCCGGAATTTTCCGTTTCGCGCGGGCTGGCCTGGTGCGGCCGGATCGATGATGAGCTGCACAGTTTCAAGGCGGAACTCAGAGATTTTGTGCAGTCGGACCGCGTTGAGAGCATTGTAAAATCCCATATTGATGAACTCTATCATAAGATTGTCGATACGATGGTGGATCCGATCCTGCAGAATGCGGCAGTGCCCGTGTTTGAGCGCTGGCGAAGCGGCGAAATCGCCCGGCTGCGGGACGTGGATAAGGCTTTGCAGAGCGAGATCGAGGCGTATCTGCGCACGGACGAGGCACATTCTCTGATGATGAAGCCGGTTGCGCAGTGGCTGATGCCGGTTGCCGGTGAACTGGAGGAGTATACCGTGCCGATCTGCGTAAAACACCATGTCCCGTACAGAGCATTGTCCCTGCAGTCCTATCTGACGGCTTCCGATATCAATATCAAAATTGATGCGAAGAATATTTTCGCCGTGGATGAGATCACCCTGCTGATCGATTCGATCATTTCGCTGCTGATCGGCCTTCTGTGCGGCGGCAGCGGTGTCGCACTGATTTCCAGCGGACCGACCGGTATTCTGGCCGGCGCCGTCATTTCGCTCCTGGTGCTGCTTCTCGGCAAAAACAAGATGGAAGATGTCCTGCTGGATGCGGATATACCGAAGCCGCTGCGGAAAATGGTGACGAAACATTCACTGCAGTCGCGGCTCGGCAGCGTCGGGGCAGATGTGCGCCGGAGCCTGTATGAAAGTCTGGAAAATGATTTCAATGAGGAAATCAGCGCGCGCATGATTGACGATATCTCGTCGCAGATTGAAACCTGTCTTACCAGAATGGCGGAGGTCGTTGAAATCCCTCTCGGATAAGCAGATACAGACAGGCAATGCATGCTGAAAACGGGCTTTTATGCGCCTTTTCCCGCTATTGCAAAGCAACTCATAAAAGTGTTATACTATTAACCGCTAATACCGTATTTTACAGAGAGGACCGCTTATGTTAAATAAAAAGAAGATCCGCTGGATGACGGAAGCTGCCATTTATGAGAAGCATGAGGGCAGAACGGATCTCCAACGGAACCGCTATTACAAAGGTACATACATCCGTTTCAATACGCTGAAGAATCTCATCGGCGTGACGATTGCCTATATTTTCGCAATGGGTCTCACGGCGCTCGGCAGTATTGAGACGACAATCAGTCAGACCGGGGATTTCAGTCTCGGCAATCTGCTGAACGGAAGCCTGCGGAATTATATCATTCTGCTTGTGATCTATGCGGTGATCAGCGTTATTCTCTATACCTGGCAGTATCGGACAAGCCAGAAGCGTGTAAAGCGTTATTATCGGATACTTAAGATTATCGGCAAGTACGCACGGGAGGAGAAGAGATGACAGGATTGCTGAATTTCAGAAAGCGGATGATCCTTTTCAGCCGGAAGAATGAGAACTGGCTGAAGATTGTTTTACGATTTATCGGTTTTCTGATTGTTTTCATGTATGTTAACAGATCAATCGGCTATATAGCGGCGATGAGCGGCGCGGCGGTCAATATACTGCTTGCTCTGATCTGTTCGGTGGTACCGAACGGGCTGGCGGTTTTTATTTTTGCCGCGGATGTCGCCGTGCAGATTACGAGGGCTTCGGCAGTTGTCGGGATTATTATGGTGATCGTCATGATTATCCTCTATCTGCTGTTTCTTAAATTTTCGGCGAAGGAAGCGATCGTCCTTTTTGCGATTCCGGTTCTGATGCATTTCCATCTGGAGTATCTGATCCCGGTCGCAGCGGGCGTGGCCCTTTCACCGTACCTGATCATTCCGGCTGTCAGCAGCTTTTTTATGGTCAGATATGTCGAATATGTCATGGCTGCTGTCGGGACTTCGGCACCGGATGCATCGCAGGGACTGTCGAATATCGATCTGAATTCCACGCTGACTGCGGTGACCTCTGTCATGGATTCCCTTCAGACAGATAAGACGATCGTTCTGTTTACACTCGTAACCGTAATCACGGTTGCGCTCATGTACTTTATCAGCAGAGCGAAGTTTGATTATTCCTGGTACGTGGCAATCGGTGTCGGCGCAGCAGCAGAGCTGGTTTTCGGCTTTGTGCTGGCCGGTATGCTGGACGTGTCTCTGGCAGCGGGACCTTTTGTCATCAGTGTCATAGTGGGAGCGGCAATCGCAGCGGCAGTGCAGTTCTTTGAATGTGTTGCCGATTACCGCAGCAAGGAATATGTTCAGTTCAAGGATGATGAATACTATTATTATGTAACGGCTGTTCCGCTTTTCATTGCAGATGAAGAGGAAGCCGAGAAGAAGCGTGCCGAGAAGCGGGAGAAGCAGAAGCAGATCCTGGAGCAGAAAGAGAAGGAGCGCAAGGAACGCGAGCAGATGGAAAAAGAGCAGGCTGCCCAAGCGGAGCAGGCTGCCCAAGCGGAGCAGGCTGCCAAGGCGGAGCAGACTGCCGAAGAATCTGCTGACGATGCGCAGGTGAAGCAGGAGGAAGGCAGCGGCGCCGAAGAGGCACAGCTGCAGCCAGAAGAGGCGTCCGATGAGCAGGCCCCGGAGACGGAGACCGCGGCGCAGGAAGAGGACGCGGAGCAGGAAGACGAAGTGATGACAACGGAAGAGGCAGCCTCTGCCGATGATACCATTGTCCTCACACGTGAGCAGCTGCGCGGGGAAATTTCCGGCGACAGCAGAGATGGGGAAGACCGCTGATACAAGACCGACGGTATAACAGAACAGGAGGTAGAGAATGAGCGAATTACTGAATGCCATCAGGCTTAATCTGCCTCCTGTTTTTCATATCACTTATATTATTGAGATCCTGATTTTCGCATTTATTTTCTATGAACTGCTGATCTGGGTCAAGGACACGAGAGCATGGACGCTGCTGAAGGGCATTATTATCATTGTGGTGTTTGCTCTGGTCGCCTATTTCCTGAATCTCTCAACAGTGACGTGGCTCCTTTCCAAGACAGCGACGATGCTGGTGACGATTCTTGTCGTTGTCTTTCAGCCGGAGCTGCGGCGTGCACTGGAGAATCTCGGAAGCAAGAGTATTTTTGCGAAGATGTTCGGCACGGTGGACAGCCGGTCGGATTCCGACAGAAAAAGCGCTGACCGTGTGCAGGGTGAGATCGCCCGTGCTGCCTTTGAGATGGGCAGGGCAAGGACCGGCGCATTGATAGTAATGGAGAATGTCGTTCAGCTGAATGAGTACGAGCGCACCGGCATCCCGATCGATGCGATCGTATCCAGTCAGCTTCTGATCAATATATTCGAACACAATACGCCGCTTCACGACGGAGCCGTGTTTATCAGCAACGGACGGGTGGTTGCCGCTACCTGCTATCTGCCTCTGACAGAGAACACCTCGATCAGCAAGGATCTGGGAACGCGGCATCGCGCCGGCGTCGGCATCAGCGAAGTCAGCGACAGCCTGACGATTATTGTCTCGGAAGAGACCGGTGAGGTCTCACTGGCAGAGGCAGGCCGTCTGACACGCAATGTCAGCAAGGAAGAACTGCTGCGGCGCATGAAGGCGCTGTCCGGCTACAAGGCGGCAGCGGGAGATAAAGGCAAATCCAGGAAGGACAGCAAATGAAAAACCGTTTGACAAGAAATCTCAGATATAAGATCATTGCTTTGATTCTGGCGGTTTTTACCTGGCTCGCGATTAATAATGTGGAAGATCCGGTTTACACACGTGAATTTTCCGATGTACCCGTGACGGAGATCAACGGGGAGGAACTGACGGATGCCAATATGGCGTATTCCTATGTGGACGGCAATACGGTAAGCTTCCGTGTTAAAGGGAAGACCTCTATTGTAAACAGTCTGACCAAGGATGATTTCAGCGCGGTTGCCGATCTGTCCAAGCTATCGGTGACAGGTGCCGTCATGGTGGATGTCAGCTGCCCGGATTATCCGAGCCTCGAGATCACGCCGGTCGGAAGCAGTACGATGGTGAAGATCGCCATCGAGGAGCTGGAAGAGAAATCTTTTAATGTGAGTGTCGTGACGAACGGATCGGTCAGCGAGGATAAATATGTCGCGACCGGCACCGCTACGCCGAACCTGATTACGGTTTCCGGACCGAAGTCGCAGGTAGACAGGATCAAGGAAGCGGTTGTCTATATTAATGTCAGCGGCGCCGATGATCTGGATCAGGTAACTTCGACAGCGGATATCGCGCTGCTCGACAGCAGCGGAGATCAGCTGGATACCTCGTCGCTGACGCTGTCGCAGTCTTCAGTGGACGTCTCCGTACCGATTTACAATACGAAGACGGTACCGGTGGAACTGGATTTCACAGGAACACCGGCTGACGGCTATACAGTTGTGTCCGAGGAATACGAACCGAAAGAGGTTACGATTGCCGGACCGGAAGAGGCGCTTGAGAAGATTGACAGCATCAAGCTGGATGATATCGATATCAGCGGCCGGAATAAGAGTATTGAGGAGAATATCACAACGGAACTCACCAGCGCACTGCCGGAGGGTATTGTGCTGACGAACAGTGATACGGCGATTTCCGCTGCGGTAGATATAGAGAAGATTGAGGAACAGTCGATCGATGTGACGATTGACGATATCGAGGTAGAAGACGGCGACAGCAGTCTGAGCTACTCGGTGGCAAGTGAGGATGACAGCACTGATAAGGTGTCCGTGACACTGTCCGGTGCCTCGAGTATAGTCGAGGATATCACGGCAGGTGAGCTGAGCCCGACCGTCAATGTGAACGGATACGGAGAAGGCACCTATTCGCTGCCGGTCAATCTGACACTTCCGGACGGGGTAACCCAGACGAATACAGTCAATGTCAAAGTAACCATCAAGGCTAAATAACGAAAGAGAGGTTTTGCAGTCATGAATGTAAAGAAGTACAGGAGAGTTCCGGTAGTGCATTATCCGGAAAGACAGTGGCCCGACAAGGAAATAGAGAAGGCACCGATCTGGTGCAGCGTTGATCTTCGTGACGGCAATCAGGCTCTGATTGAGCCGATGGTTGTAGAAGAGAAACTCGAGTTTTTCAACGAGCTTGTAAAACTTGGCTTCAAGGAGATCGAAGTAGGTTTCCCTGCAGCATCGCAGATCGAGTATGACTTCCTCCGTATGCTGATTGAGAAGAATCTGATTCCTGATGATGTCAAGATCCAGGTTCTCTGCCAGTGCCGTGAGCATCTGATCAAGAAAACCTTTGAAGCAATTCAGGGATGCAAAAACGTTATCTTTCATATTTACAATTCGACTTCTACTCTGCAGCGCGATGTGGTATTCAACATGGACCGCGAGGGTGTAAAACAGATTGCCATCGATGGAACGAAGATGGTGAAGAAGTATGCGAAGAACTTTGACGGTCATCTTCAGCTGGAGTATTCTCCGGAGAGTTTCACCGGCACAGAGCTTGATTTTGCGCTGGAGGTCTGTGAGGCTGTCAAGGCTGAATGGCAGCCGACCAAAGAGAACCCAATCATTTTCAATCTGCCGGCAACCGTTGAGATGACAACACCGAATGTATATGCCGATCAGATCGAATGGATGTCACGTCATTTTACCGAGCGTGACAAGATCATTCTCAGTATTCATCCGCACAACGACCGCGGCTGCGGCGTTGCGGCTTCCGAACTGGCTCTTCTGGCCGGTGCGGAGAGAATTGAGGGTACCCTGTTCGGCAATGGCGAGCGCACCGGCAACGTCGATGTTATCAACATTGCCTACAACATGTTTTCACAGGGTATCGATCCGAATCTGAACCTTGAGAACATCAACGAGGCGATTGATGTATACGAGCGCTGCAATAAGATGGAAATCGACTGGAGACATCCATATGCCGGCAAGCTTGTCTTCACGGCCTTTTCCGGTTCCCATCAGGATGCCATCAGCAAGGGCGTCAAAGCCATGAAGGATCGCCATTCCGATGTCTGGGAGGTACCGTACCTTCCGATCGATCCTTCGGATATCGGTCGCAAATACGAGCCGATCGTACGTATCAACAGCCAGTCCGGCAAGGGCGGCGTCGCATTCGTACTGGAGAAATATTACGGCTTCAGGCTTCCTAAGATCATGCATCAGGAGCTCGCCGATGAGATTCAGTCTCTGTCCGAACGGCAGGGCGAGGTTTCGCCGTCTCAGATCATGGATAAGTTCCGTGAGATGTACATCAATGCCAAGTATCCGCTGCACTTCAAACGTCTGAGAATTCAGGATGCGAAGAGCTCCAACAACCGGGACGATACCGTTGCAACGGTTACCTATACAGATAAGGACGAGGAGAAGTCACTGGTCGGTGTCGGCAACGGCCCGATCGATGCCATCAAGAATGCGCTCTGCGGTGAGTACGGTATAACCTACAAGCTCACGATGTATGAAGAGCACGCCCTGACAACGGGATCGGATTCCCAGGCAGCCACCTATATTCAGCTGACCGATGTGGAAACAGGTAAATCCGCTTTCGGTGTCGGCATCAGTTCCAATATCAACCGTTCATCTATCAGAGCACTGTTCAGCGCGATGAACAGACTGTATTTCAGAAAATAATATAAGACCATCACGGCCCGGCTGTATACCGCCTGCGCGGCAGCAGCCGGGCTGTTTCTGACTCGGGATTTCTGTGCGGAATCCGGGTCGGAGCGATCGAGTAGGAGGCGGTGATTAGCCGCCGTCCTCTCACACCACCGTGCGTACCGTTCGGTACACGGCGGTTTCAACAGTTGACGTGCATGGACTGGT
>OMWM01000057.1 GCA_900314775.1 uncultured Eubacteriales bacterium
TATACGGTTGCTGAGACAACGGAAGGTAACGGCGCAAATGCTAAATATACCTTCAAGGACTGGAGCATTACCGGACCGGGTACTGCAGCTTCATCTTCGGTGACAGGTGAGCTGACTGACGCTGAACGAGTTGCTCAGCTGACAGCTGACAATACGAAAAAGTCGGTTAATGTAGCTCTGTATAAGAAGAATGCCGATGATCAATACCTGAAGGGCGCAGAATTTACGCTCAAGAAGGTGGACGGCGAGAATGAGACAGCAGCAACTGATATCGATGGAAATGAGATCACTAATATTAAAACGAATGGAGACGGCAAGTTTGTTTTCGGTTATCTGCCGGATGGCAGATATCACCTGACGGAAACCAAAGCTCCGGACGGATATGTGAAATTGACCAGCGATGTATATTTCACCGTCGATAACTCAAAAGCGTATACCAAAGATGCGGTTGTGCTGGATGCCAATGGTCATGCATCTCTGGATTTCACCAAGGATGATCAGGCAAATGTGACCGAGTACAAGGTGGTCGTCAAAGATGACAAGATTTACGAGCTGCCGCAGGCTGGCGGCCACGGTATTTACTGGAATACCATTCTTGGCACCTTGATTGCTATGTTTTTTGCCTACGCAGGTTTTACTATGAGGCGCAGAAAGAAAGGAGGGAATGAAGCTTAACCCTCATTTCCGCGGCTGATGTGCCGCATAAGTAGTCTGCAGGAATCAAAACCGGCAGAAACTGTGTAGTTGAAAATATTATGTTACTAATGCTTAGAACAAAAATTTTATCCTTAAATTAAATTTAGGGGGGAAAGGAAAAATTATGAAAAACTTAAAAAAGATTGCCACACTTATTATGGCATTGGCAATGGTTCTGACAATGAACATTGCAGCGTTCGCGGATGATCCGGCTTGGAAACTCAGTGATGCGACAGCGACAACATCCACAATTACTGTCACGAATCTTAAAAGCGGCGGAAATCAGGAAGTAACGATTTATAAGGTTTACACACTTAATGCCGCAAACAGCCAGTGGGTATTAAATAGTGATTATAAAGACTCCGGGTTACCGGCAACGGTTACTGATACGGCACCGACCATCGATGGTGGCAAATTAATGACTTATTTTAACGATAAGACCGGGGCTGCAACCAAAACAACAACGGCTGCAGGAACAACTGCTGAATTTACAGGAAATGAACCTGGTTTCTATTTTGTGAAAGTAATCGATAAAGATGGCGTTGTAACCTACAATCCGATGTATGTAAATACATATGATTATGATAAAACATCTCATCTCTTCTCCGTGAACAACGCTACAGCAGAGGCTAAGTACGGTGATGTTCCTGTAAATAAATCTCAGGACGATGAGAATCAGGCTGTCTATATTGGTCAGAAAATCACATACACAATTAATGGTGTTATCAAAGCCGGCCAGACTTCTTACGTGATTACAGATAATTTATCCGGCGCTGATTATAACAAAGATTGGAAACTTACAATCGGCGGTGCTGAAGTAGCAACAGCGCCTGTTGTCGCTGCAGATGGTAAGAGCTTCAGATTGACAATTGACAATTTAAATAATAGTTATGATGGCTGTCAGGTAGTCCTTACTTATACTGCTACTGTGAACCAGGATGCCGTAAATGGCGTTACCAATACAGTTACAGATACGAACGATCAGGAAGGAAAAACCACGAATGATTACACAGCAACAGTCACAGTTAAGAAGACGGATGCTGATGACAATGCTCTGAGTGGTGCACAGTTTGCATTAAAGAATTCAGAGAATAAAAAATACGCTAAGCTTTCTAAGGACGATAACGGTAACGTGTACTTCACAGGTACATGGCTTGAAACGCAGCCAGAAGTAGACAGCACTAATGTAGTTACTACTGGTAAAGATGGTACTGCAGCGATCAAAGGTCTTGACATTGGCACTTATACCTTTGTCGAGGTAAAGGCACCGGAAGGATACACAATCAATAAAGATGGCGGTACATCTGTAGTAACAATAAAAGATAATAAGGAAAAGGCTGAGTCTCAGGCTGACCTTACTGTTACCGATTCTACTGTTAAGGATACCAAGCTTTCCGAGCTTCCTTCCACAGGCGGCCGCGGTACGATGATCTTCACACTGATCGGCTGTGCCGTAATGATCTTCTTTGCAGTTTCCTACATGAAGAGCAAGAAGAAAAATGCTCAGTAATCAGCAGATTTCATCAAAGTTCTAAGCGTTTAATATACCGTAAGGCATAAATGATCGGATTATGCTCCGGGGTCTTCGGGCTCCGGAGCAGCGATCCGAAATTTTAAAGTAAATGGAATGATTAAAATGGATGCCAATAAAACATCAGAAACAAGCCAGAAAAAGATAAAGATCAAAAAAACAGTATATCTGATAGGTTTCCTTTTCGGTTTGTTCGTGCTGTTTTATCCGACAATATCGAATTACTGGAATAATTACCGCCAGAAAGTGCTGAACAGTAATTATGAAGATCAGGTCTCCGATATGGAAAAGAGCGGAGATATTGATTACGAGGCTGAGTGGGCAAAGGCAGAAGCCTACAATAAGGCACTCCAGCCGATCAAGCTGCCGGATTCCTTTGCGGAAGCGGAAAACAGTGAGTCCGAGGACCAGTCCTATATGGACTGTCTGAATCTGACCGGTGATGGCATGATGGGAACAGTAGAGATTCCATGTATCGACATCAAACTCCCGATTATGCACACGACAGATGCCGAGGTACTGACCAATGCCGCGGGTCATCTGGAAGGATCTTCTCTTCCGATCGGCGGTGAGAGCACACATTCGGTAATTGCAGCACACAGAGGACTTGCCACAGCAGCTCTGTTCACGGACCTCGATAAAGTAAAGGTCGGCGATCATTTTTATCTGCATATTCTGGATAAGACACTCGCCTATGAGGTGGAAGAGATCAACGTGGTTGAGCCGGACGATACAGATAAACTGAACGTGCAGGAAGGCCGGGATTTATGTACACTTCTGACCTGTACGCCATACGGTGTGAATACGCAGCGTCTGCTTGTGACAGGACACCGGGTCGATTATGACGAAGATACGGCCAAAGCCGAGCAGGTCAACCCGCTGCTGGGTGTCAGCTCGCACACAAGCTACCTGCTGTGGTCGCTGGGCGGCCTGATCGTGACAATGCTTTTTATCAGCTGGCTGTATAGCAGAAGCAGGAAGAAGTCCGGCCATAAGAAGAAAGATGAGTAAAGGGAAAAAGATATTTTTCTTCCTCGGCTTCCTCGCAGGATTTCTGATCCTGATGTATCCGATGTTTTCGGATCTTTGGAACCGGTGGAGAAACAGTCTGCTGACCTCCGGCTATCAGCAGCAGGTGGAGCAGATTGATGAAGCAGATAAAGAGCAGATTCTGGCAGATGCCTATGAATATAACGCGCAGCATACGGTCAATGAAGTTGAGGATGTATTTGACAATTCCGAAGAATATGTCCTGACGCACCCGTATGACACGCTGCTGAATCCGAATAACGATGAGGTCATGGGATCGATTGAGATCCCGAAGATCAAGGTAGATCTGGCGATCTATCATGGAACCGGTGAGGAGGCGCTGGCCAAAGGCGTCGGTCATGTGCAGGGAACTTCTCTGCCGGTCGGCGGTGAGAGCACGCACGCCGTGCTGGCCGCACATCGCGGTCTGGCAAATGCGAAGCTGTTTACCGATCTTGATCAGTTGGAGACAGGCGACAAGTTCTTCCTTCATATCATGGGAGACACGCTGGCCTATGAAGTTGATGAGATCAATGTGGTGGATCCGGACGATATGTCCCATGTCGCGATTGAGGAAGGACAGGATCTGGTTACGCTGCTGACCTGTACGCCGTACGGTGTGAACACGCAGCGGCTTCTGGTGCGGGGGCACAGAATTCCGTATTCGGAAGAGGATCTGGAAAATGAGGCCGATAAATACACCATCAGCATGAATCATCAGGATCCGGTAAGATATTTTGCCGCCGGGCTGATGGCAGTCATTATCATAATCATGATTATCCGCGGTATTATGGATCGCCGTGAGAGGAAAAAGAAAAATGAATAAAGCAACACAGGGGGAATTTCCATGAAGAGAGCAGGAAAGATTATTTTAGCGGCTGTGATGTCGATAGCATGCCTGTTTGGAACAGCATCTGAAGCGCAGGCTGGTTCCTATGCCGGAATAAATCTGGAAGATGGAAAAACCTGTACCGCAGAAACGGTGTTGGTGGACCAGGATACTTATAATCAGACAGAGCCGGTTTATGTCCAGGGCGCCGAGCTGTCACTGGTCAAAGTGGCCGATCTGAATACAGACGGCACCTATACGCTTCTGTCAGATTTTGATGGCTTGGACGGCTGGGATGCCTATATAGGCGGCAGCGGTACGTCATCTGATGCACAGACAGCAGCGAATGCGGCGCAGGATATTGCAGCTGCCAAAGGAATCGAAGCGGCGGACAAACAGACAACCGGTGCAGATGGCAAGGCAAAGCTGACAGCTGACAGCTACGGTATTTACCTGCTTTATGAATCCGGTCAGGAGACAGGCACGACAGCTGTGAAGTATTTTGAGATGAATCCGGTTCTCGTGCAGATGCCGCTTCTTCAGGACAATCAGTGGGTGTATGACCAGACATTGAAGCCGAAGATGGTGATCAATACCGGTACTTCCATCAAGATCAGAAAACGCGCACAGCAGGACGGCAAGGTTACGGATACACAGGTTATCGGTGCAGAACTCGCCATTGTCAGTGCGGATGATGAGAGCAAGGTGCTTGACCAGTGGACAACATCCACGGTGGATCATGATAGCGTTCTTCTCAAACCGGGAAAATACATCCTGAAGGAGACGAAGGTGCCGGATGGCTATGAGCAGGCATCGCCGATCAGCTTCGAGATGAAGGCAGACGGAACGATTGTGATTGACGGCACTGAGCAGAGTGCTGCAGAGATCGTCATGCCGGATCCGGTAAAGGTAACAACACCTGCACCTACACCGCAGAACCCTTCTGTTGTTCAGAAGATCACAAATATGGTAAAAACCGGTGATACAGCGCAGATCGCCCTGTGGAGCATCATGGCAGCCGCGGCATTATGTATCGTACGCAGAAAGAAACAGCAGAATAAGTAATATTCATAAAATTACGAAGAGATTCCCGTAAAAAGGAATCTCTTTTTTATATGTTCGTATTTCAGATCGCAAACGCGAAATCCGTTTTCAGACAGGGAAAACCATATGATCTCCGGTTTCGGTATTCACCACCGGAAACTCACCGTGTACGGCGTCGCCGCGCGCCGGAAAAGTGGAGAAATTGTCGCAGGAGAGCAGGTTTCCCTTTTTCATGACTTTGTCTGCAGTTGTGTGTCCGACGGCGTGAAGAAATTGATCAGGGCGGTATAGCGGCTGCGCCGTGTACTGCGGGCGAAAAAGGACAGGCGAATCATCGGTCCACATCTTTTCAGGACGCAGCCGGTTGATCCGGCTGATCACGGCGTCCGCATTGTGATACAGCAGCGCGCGCACATGCCGGCGGACAAAGGAATCCGCCAGTCCGGCGTGGCTGAAGAGCACGCAGCCGATCCGGTGGACATAGCCGATTTGGTGCCGGTCCGGCAGAACGCCCTGAAGATCTTTGATTTTCCGGAGAACGGTGTAATCCGCGGCGGTGCTGATGCCGGCTTCCGTGTGATGCAGCAGATAGCTCAGCTCGTGATTGCCCCAGCACCAGAGCGTATCCGGAAAAGCCCGCGCAAAATCGATCGCGGCGTCAAAAGTTTCCTCATACAAAGGGACATTGTATTTCTGATCCCAGTCATCCGGCAGGTCCATCAGGCAGACCGCCTGCGAGATCTGATGCTGCCGCATGATCCGGGCGGCGTATGTGAACATGGCCGGTTTGAGGTGAACGTCCGGTATTACAAGCACCTGCATCAGCGCATCCCCCTTTGCCTGTAAAAAGCACAATCAGTCATAATCGAATCGGCCGGCGTTTTTCTGCTCCAGCACCCGGATGCAGTGATAAGCCATCTCGTTGTACGGCGTCGGCACGCCGTATTTTCTGCCGAGACGAACCGCGGTGCCGCACAGCATGTCGATTTCGGTCGGCCGCCCCGCGTCGAGGTCCTGCAGGGTGGAATAGCGGGAGCGGTAAGGAATGCCGGTCCCCTTGATATAGATCGCCGGGTCGCGGGCGGAAATGTCAATGCCCTGTGCTGCGGCGATGGCGATGATTTCCCCGCGCAGGCCGTCGCGCAGCGCCGCCATGTCCGGGCTGTCGGCGTTGGCCCCGATGCCGACGCCGAGGATTGCCTGCGGGATATTCATGCAGACGTTGAGGGCATATTTTCGCCAGATGTCGCGGAGAATGTTATCGGAGACCCGGCACAGAATGCCGGTCCGCGTGAAAAATTCCCGGACAGCCTGTATCCGCTCCGTCTCATTCCGGCCGCCCGGCTCTCCGAAGAAAATACCCATGCCGCGCCCCGGCTCATCGTAAGTCAGCGTTCCATCAGAGGCACGCTGCGCCGTAATGCGGATGACGGCGTGCATGACCTGCCGCATCGGCAGCACTTCGCCGATGATCTCTTCCGAATCGACGCCGTTGAGCAGGCTCATAACCTGTGTGTGCCCGTCCGCCGCCGCGGCAATCATCGGCAGGGCGTCCCGCAGGGAATAATATTTCCGCGCAGCGATAATGAAATCCGTGCCGCGTGCCTCGGCCGGCGTCTTTACGGCAGGGCATATATGGCGGCCGTTTACGGTCAGCCCCTGAGCCTTGAGCTGCTGTGCCCGCTTACCCTCAGCCAGAATACAGAAATCGACATCCTCTCTGCCGGCCAGTTTGTCGGCAATGTAACCGCCGATCGCCCCGGCACCGAGCAGCGCGGCAGAATGAATTATCATGGCAAAACCTCCTTATCCGCGGTTGTAATCATCCTGAATCAGGCAAAGCCCCTTCGCCGGCACCGTGAATCCGGCCAGCGCACGGCGCTTTTCGTGAAATAACGACGGCATGCTTTCCGGTGTGCGTTTGCCCCAGCCGACTTCGAGCAGCGTGCCGGTCAGAATCCGCACCATGCTGCGCAGAAAGCCGTCTCCGTGGTAGGTAAACGTCAGATAATCGCCGCTGACCCGGATGTCGATGGTATCCAGCGTCCGCACGGTCGATTTTTTCATGTGGACGTTGCCGCAGAAGCTGGCAAAATCATGTTTGCCGGTCAGATAACCCGCAGCCTCGCGCATTTTCTCAACGTCCGGCATTTTATCGAGCACGTAGACATATTTGCGGTCGAAAACCGGCTTGAGCTGCCCGATGTAGCAGGTATAGCGGTAGGTCTTGCCGATGCAGTTGTAGCGGGCGTGAAACTTGTCCGAAGCGATCCGCACATCGCGGATGCAGATGTCCTCCGGCAGGTAGCGGTTCATGTAATCCCGGATCTGCTGCGGCGAAAGGTCGGTATTAAGGCGCGCATTGGCAGTCAGCGCCAGCGCGTGTACGCCGGCATCCGTGCGCCCGGCGCTGATGACGTCGACGCTGTCGCTGCCCGTCATGCGGGCAAGCACCGTCTCGATCTTTCCTTGAATCGTCAGATCTTTTCCCGGCTGATGCTCCCAGCCATAGTAGCGCGAGCCATCGTAGGAAATGGTAAATTTGTAATTGTTCATTTGCGTACCTCACATAGTTATGCCTGTATTTTACCATAAAAAGCTTGAGGGAAAAAATTGCCTGTGCTATGATAGCCGTATAACTTAATAACAACAGTCAGGTGCCGGATTTTCAGATCCGGATAATAGGGAAACAGGTGTAAATCCTGTACGAACTCGTCACTGTAACCGGTCGATGCTTCAATATGCCACTGCGGCAGCGGGAAGGCGAAGCGGAATCATAGCCGGAAGCCAGGAGACCTGCCTGACTGGATACGGAGCAGGAAACTGCTCAGGCCACGAGCAACTGGCAGTATGAAAGCAATCTGAATAAGGGTAGTATACTGTCTGTCTCTCAGCTGCAGGGACAGACTTTTTTTATGCGGACAGCGGGGCAAAGTCTGCCTGTGCAGACTTTCCTGAAGAACGCCGCAGCAGCGGGTAAGAGCGCAGCGCGCATTTTTCCGCAGCCTATGCTTCCTGACATGCCGGTTTTTCTGTGGACTTCCGATGTTCCGTAAGAAACACCGGTAATTTTGTGAGGAGGTATTACAATGAAAAAGGCAGCAGCAGTTATGTTAAGTTCGGTTCTCATTCTCGGGATGCTTACCGGATGCGGCAGCAGTTCTTCTTCGCCGTCAGCAGCAGCGACGGAGACAGAAACATCGGTGGATGCGGACCAGGCGGCAGCGGATCACGTCGCTGATCTGATCGACGCTATTTATGTGCAGGAACGTACGGATGATACGGATAAACAGTGCACAGAAGCAAAAGAGGCATGGGATGCTCTGACAGATGCCCAGAAGGAGCTGGTATCCGGTGAATTTGCGGATCCTGACTATTTCGGAAGAGATACGGGAGACGCTTCCGCAGACGATCCGCTCAATGAAGATGGCATCGGCGAAAATGAGATTCTTGTTGTCAGCTTCGGCACTTCTTTCAATGACAGCCGCGTAAAAGATATCGGCGGCATTGAGAAGGCACTGCAGACAGCTTATCCGGACTGGTCCGTCAGAAGAGCCTTTACGGCGCAGATCATCATCAATCATATTCAGGCACGGGACGGCGAGAAGATCGACAATATGGATCAGGCTCTTTCCCGCGCCGTCGATAATGGCGTGAAGAACCTCATTGTTCAGCCGACGCATCTGATGCATGGAGCGGAATATGATGAACTGACAGAAGCCGTGAACAAATATCAGGACAGCTTCGACTCTGTTAAAATCGCTGAACCGCTGCTGGGCGAAGTCGGCTCGGATGAGACACAGGTCAACGATGATAAGAAGACCGTTGCCGAGGCCATTACCGAAGCGGCTTATACGGAAGATGGCTATGATTCACTGGAAGCAGCGGCAGACGACGGAACGGCCTTTGTCTTTATGGGACACGGAACCTCTCATGAGGCTGCCATTACCTATGATCAGATGCAGACGCAGATGAGTAATCTCGGATATGCCAATGTATTTATCGGAACGGTAGAAGGCAAACCGGCGGATACAGAGTGCCAGGCCGTCATTGACAAGGTAAAGGACGCCGGATACAGCAAAGTTGTTCTCAGGCCTCTGATGGTGGTTGCCGGCGATCACGCCAACAACGATATGGCAGGTCAGGATGATCCGGATTCCTGGTACAATCGGTTCCTCGATTCCGGCAATTTTGACAGTGTCAGCTGCCAGATTGAGGGCCTTGGCGAAATACCAGCCATCGAAGACCTTTATACAGCACATACAGCAGCCGTTATGGGAAACTAAGCACGGCGGGAAAAGCGAGGAAAATATGAATAACAGTAAAAGAATGAAATCTATTGCTGCCATACTGTGTGCGGCGGCAATCAGTATTTGTTTTACAGGATGCGGCAGCAGTTCATCTTCCGCATCAGTCAGCACGGCAGTACAGGAAACCGAAACCGTTTCTGCGGAGACCGCCGGCGCGGCAGAACTGGAAGACGGCGTCTATGATGCTGAATTCACAACAGACAGCGAAATGTTTCATGTGAATGAAACATGCGATGGAAAAGGAAAGCTGACGGTTGAAAACGGGAAGATGACCATTCACATCACGCTGACCTCTGAAAACATTGTGAATCTGTACGTGGGCAGCGCGGAAGATGCGCAGAAGGACGGCGCTCAGCTGCTGAAACCGGTAACAGATACGGTTACTTATGAGGACGGTACGACAGAAGAAGTATATGGTTTTGATGTGCCCGTTCCGGCCCTCGATCAGGAGTTTGATCTTGCACTGGTCGGCACGAAGGGAAAATGGTATGATCACAAGGTCATGGTGTCCAACCCCGTTCCTGTGCAGGAGGAAACGGAACAGGGAACCGGGAATCAATGATCTGCTGACGTGTAAGGCGCTTTCATCCGGCAGGATGAAGGCGCTTTTTTCGCCTATAAGTGATATAATACAATAAGTTGAAAAACGGCAGAAAATCTGCAATAATAAATCTCACCTATATAAGATGAACAGGAGGCATACCCATGGCACGGGAAATGATTATTGTACTTGATTTCGGCGGTCAGTACAACCAGCTGATTGCACGAAGAGTCAGAGAGAACCATGTATACTGCGAGGTCTGGCCGTACACGAAATCGCTTGAGGAGATCAAAGCGGCACAGCCGAAGGGCATTATTTTCACGGGCGGCCCGAACAGCGTCTACGACCCGGCATCTCCGCACTACGACAAAGCCATCCTTGATCTTGGCATCCCGATTCTGGGTATCTGCTATGGTTCCCAGCTGCTCGCCTGGATGCTCGGCGGCGAGGTCGCGACCGCACCGGTCAGCGAATACGGCCACACCGACGTCAGCATCGATAACAGCGCAGTGCTTTTCCAGGGCGTCAGCAGCGAGACCGTCTGCTGGATGAGCCACACCGATTACATCAAAACCGCACCGGAGGGCTTCCGGGTAACCGCGACGACTGTCAACTGTCCGGTTGCGGCGATGGAAAATCCAGACAGAAAGCTGTATGCGACACAGTTCCATCCGGAAGTCGTGCACACCAAGGAAGGCATGAAGATGCTGCACAACTTTGTGATTAATATCTGCGGCTGCGCCGGTGACTGGGAGATGTCTTCTTTTGTTGATACGAAGATCAGGGAACTGCGCGAGAAGATCGGTGACGGCAAGGTGCTCTGCGCCCTGTCCGGCGGCGTGGATTCCTCTGTGGCGGCTGTCATGCTTTCCAAGGCGGTCGGCAAGCAGCTGACCTGTGTGTTCGTCGATCACGGCCTGCTCCGCAAAAATGAGGCGAAAGAGGTCTGTGACGTTTTCGGCCCGGACGGCCCGTATGATCTGAATTTTGTAATGGTAGATGCGCATGAGCGTTTTTATAAGAAACTGGCCGGTGTGACGGAGCCGGAGAAGAAGCGCCACATCATCGGCGAGGAATTCATCCGCGTTTTCGAGGAAGAGGCGAAGAAGATCGGTGCCGTGGATTATCTCGCACAGGGCACGATTTACCCGGATGTAATCGAAAGCGGCCTCGGCAAATCTGCGACAATCAAATCGCATCACAATGTCGGCGGTCTGCCGGATGTAGTCGATTTCAAGGAAATCGTGGAACCGCTGCGCATGCTTTTCAAGGATGAGGTCAGAAATGCCGGCCGTGAGCTGGGCATTCCGGAATATCTCGTCAGCCGTCAGCCGTTCCCGGGACCGGGTCTCGGCATCCGTATTATCGGCGAGGTAACCGAGGAGAAGGTCAGAATCGTGCAGGATGCGGACTATATTTACCGTGAGGAGATTGCGAAGGCCGGCTATGACAAGAACCTGGCGCAGTATTTCGCGGCGCTCACCAACATGCGTTCCGTCGGTGTTATGGGCGATTTCAGAACCTATGATTATGCGATTGTGCTTCGTGCGGTGAATACAAGCGATTTCATGACGGCGGAGGCGAACCAGATGCCGTGGGATCTGCTCTCGAAGATCACGAACAGGATTGTCAATGAGGTCAAAGGCGTGAACCGCGTGCTGTACGACTGCACCGGAAAGCCGCCGGCAACGATTGAGTATGAATAATTTCCGGCTCTTCGGAAACCCGGTATTCATGCGGGTTGCAAGCATAAATGTTTAGTATCTGACAACAGATTGACAACATTTCTCTAAAACTGAATTATTCTAAAAGAAGCAGCGCTATCTGATTTCAAGTATCTCAGACAGCGCTGTTTTTGCGTTCTATTCATTTTCTGTTGATCGGATGAGGATATCCAAGCTTCCATTCCAGGTATCCATCCAGATCCGATTCATCTTCCTGATCCTTTTTCCATGCTTCGTACCATTCAAGCATCATTCCAAATACGCTGACGTATTCTTTATGGCTGCGGTCCATCCGCAGACAGAGCTCACCGTCGATCTGATCAATATGTATACCATAGGTGTCCTCCAGGTCGAAGAGCGTATACATGAGGCCTATGGGCGTGTCGTAGTCCGTGTCAGCAATGGCATGAGGGCTGACCTTCAGGACTTTGGCCAGGGCGTTTACCAGGTCCTCCTTCGGCTTGCGGGTTCCGGATTCATACTGGGCAATTCTTACATCGGCAGATCTTTCCGGAAAGCCGAGGGCTATCCCCAGTTCCTTCTGGGTCATGCCCCGCTTGATGCGGATGCGTTTGATGCGTTCACCTGTGTTCATGGCAGCACCTCCTTAAACATAAATGCTAAGCGAAGTATACACGAAATAAAGAAGAGATTCAATAGAAACTAAACAAAAAAGTTAAGAAATCAGGCCTGTATCCTATTGACTTAAACAAATATGATTAGTATAATCGAGATAACTAAGCGAATATGTTTAAATTACTCTGTGGTATCAGAGAGAAAGGAGACACACATGGATACTTTATTCATGACGGCGGATGAGGTGGCAAAGGAAATGAATGTTTCCAAGGCCTATGCCTATAAGATCATCCAGAGGCTGAACCGGGAGCTGCAGGAACTGGGCTACCTGACGGTATCCGGAAAAGTAAACCGAAAGTACTTTATGAAGAAAGTGAACTACAACGATGGAAAGGAGAGACAGTAAATGCCGGTCTATAAGGAAAAGAACGGAACCTGGCGGGTCAATTACCGCTATACCGACTGGACCGGGGAACTGAAGCAGAGCACCAGAAGGGGCTTTGCAACCCGGAGGGAGGCGGTTGCATGGGAGCATGAGCAGTCGGTGAAGAAGCAGGCATCGCTCGATATGACCTTCGGCAGTTTCACGGAGCTTTATATCAGCGATATGAAATGCCGGCTGAAGGAGAACACCTGGGAAAGCAAGGAGCATATCATTCGGACCAAAATCCTTCCCTATTTCAAGGATCGCAGGATCGGGGAAATCAAGCCAAGAGATGTGGTCAGCTGGCAGAATACGATCATGAAAGGGAAGACCTCCAGAGGTAAGACCTATTCTCAGACGTATCTGAAAACGATTCACAATCAGCTCAGTGCCATCTTCAATCATGCCGTCAGATACTACGGCCTTTCAAAGAACCCTGCAAAGCTGGCCGGGAACATGGGGAAGGAACAGAGCAGGGAAATGCTGATCTGGACCCAGGAAGAATACAGGAAATTCGCTGATGCGATGATGGATAAGCCGGTGTCATTCTACGCTTTTGAGATGCTGTACTGGTGCGGGATCAGGGAGGGCGAGCTGCTAGCACTGACACCTTCGGATTTCGATTTCGAGAAGAAAACGGTGACGATCAATAAGTCCTATCAGAGGCTGAACGGCCGGGATGTGATCACGGATCCAAAGACGCCGAAGAGCAACCGCACCATTACAATGCCGGATTTCTTAAATGACGAGATCCGGGACTACCTGCGGCAGCTATTCGGGATTGGGCCGGCGGACCGTATGTTTCCGGTCACAAAGTACTATCTGCATCATGAGATGGATCGAGGCTCGAAGGCGACCGGTGTCAAGAGGATCCGCATCCATGATCTCCGGCACAGCCATATCAGCCTACTGATCGAACTTGGCTATTCGGCGGTGGCGATCGCAGACCGTGTCGGACACGAGAGCATCGATATCACCTACCACTATGCGCATATGTTCCCGTCTACACAGAGGGATATGGCACAAAAACTTGAAAATCTCAGAACGGAAGAAACGGAGGAAAAGAGGAATGTCAGTGAAGAACATGGATGAAAAAGGCAGATGGAGGAGCCGGGCGGTATCGTTCCGGATGTCGGAGGCGGAATGGGAGCAGCTTGATACCTTTGCCCGACTCTCCGGCCTTTCAAAACAGGACTATATGATCCGAAGGGTACTTCATACGGAGATCCGTGTGATAGGGTCCCCAAGGGTCTATAAGGCTCTCAGAAATGAACTGAAGGCCGTCTGCCTGGAACTGGAAAGGATCGAAGCCGGGGCGGGTGTGGATGACGAGCTCCTGCAGGTGATCCGGCAGATCACAGTCACATTAGATGGTTTAAAGGAGGATGCGAATGGATAAGAAAGAAAAAACGACCGCTCCGGTCTCATCTGCGCCAACAGATGCGGAGCTGTCGTCTGCTCAATCAACTAATGAAAGTATAACTGATAAACACACTGAGATCAAGGAAAAAAAGGATCCACGGCACCTGAATACAATGACCATGAAAGAGCTCTATGACAGCGTATATCAGTCAAGACCGCCCGTAATCGAAGACCTGCTTTATCCGGGAACCTATCTCTTTGTTGGGGCTCCAAAGCTGGGAAAGAGTTTTCTCATGCTGGAGTTTGCCTACCATGTGGCGACCGGGACAGATCTCTGGGAGTATCCGGTCCGAAAAGGAACCGTCCTCTATCTGGCACTGGAAGATGAGAATAGGCGGCTGCAGGACCGGCTATATCGGATGTTCGGGATGGAATGTACAGAGAATCTTTATCTTGGCGTTGAGGCGAGCCAGCTTCACGAAGGATTACTGGATCAGTTGGAGAACTTTGTCAGGGAGCATCCGGACACAGGACTCATCATTATCGATACACTGCAGAAAATCCGGGAGATTGGCGATGATCGCTACAGCTATGCCAATGACTATGAGGTGATCACCAGGCTGAAGGAGTTCACGGATCGCAAAGATATCTGTCTGTTGCTGGTCCACCATACCAGGAAGCAGCAGGCTGACGATAAGTTCGAAATGATCTCCGGGACCAACGGACTGATGGGTGCGGCCGACGGTGCCTTCCTGCTTCATAAGGATAAGAGGACAAGCTGTGAAGCGGTGCTGGAAGTCTCCGGCCGCGATCAGCCGGATCAGACTCTGTACCTGAACAGGAATGCGGAAACACTGGTCTGGGATTTGGAAAAGGCAGAGGCAGAGACATTTGTGCCTAAGGCGGAACCGGTTTTGGAGGCGCTTGCAGCATTCATTACAGTCAATAACCCTGACTGGTGCGGAAGGGCAAGTGAACTGGTGGATATCCTGAAGCTGGATATGAACCCGAATACGCTGACAATGAAACTGAATATCAATGCCTCCCGGCTGTTAAATGAATATGGAATCCGCTATGAAAACAAACGGAATCACGATGGCCGGCAGGTCCTCTTTCATCTGGAACCTGAAGAGGCGTGACGATGGTGACGATGAATCCATGACCGGGGCGGTCTCAAAAAGACCGTCACGACCGTCACCATCGTCACGGGAAAGGAATGGATAAGATGCAGAAGAATATACAGATCCCTATGGAGCTCTTTATGGCAATCGTGAAATACCATCTCTTCGATATGGATGAATATGCTGCGGAGATCCGGAAAGGGCTCGAGACCAAAGTTGAAGCCGCATACCGAAGAGAGCTGTACAGCGACTATAAGACGAAGGCGGATCCGAAGGAACGTGAGCAGGCGAGGCAGAAATATCTGGATGAACGCGGCGTGCCGGAAGACTTCCGCTGGTGAGCCTTCCTTGATGCCTGATACAGGAACGTGGCACGTTCCTGTGTAGACGCTCAGGAAGAAGATCCGGAGGTGCGTGCGGCGTCAGTTCTTCGCGGGAGCAAAGGCCTCGCAGAGCGCAATGCATTTTTGATGGCCGCAGGCTGTCAAAAGTGCTTTTGCGTTACTTTCGGCGAAAGTAACAAAGCCTTTTAATTCTACCGGCATTCATAGCAGAAAAGGGAAGGTGATTATGATACAGCGGACGATAAGCGTAATGGTCGGGAAAGGATCCATCAATCATAACTGCAGGAAGTTTACTGCCGAAAATGTAGATCCGTCCCGCAGTCATTTGAATATTGAATACTGCAATGAAGATCTCCATGAGGTCTATCATGAATTATTTGATGCAGCTGTAGAGCGTTACAATGCAAAGCAGAAACGTAAGGACCGTATGATCGATGACTATTATGAAAAGATAAGATCAGGGAAACAGGAGAAGCTTTTTCATGAGATTATTATCCAGATCGGTGACCGTGAGTCCTGCGGGGCAGCAACCGAAGATGGCCAGCTGGCTGCTGAGATCCTGGACGAATATATGAAGGAGTTTCAGGAGCGGAATCCTAACCTCAGAGTATTCTCCGCCCATCTGCATATGGATGAGGCCACACCGCATCTGCATATCGATTTTGTACCCTATACAGCCGGGAGTACAAGAGGCCTGGATACCAGAGTATCCCTGAAGAAGGCACTGGCGGCACAGGGCTTTTCCGGCGGCACCAGGAGCGAAACGGAGTGGAATCAATGGGTGAATGCCGAAAAGGAGGTACTGGCCGCCGTCATGGAACGTCATGAGGTCGCCTGGGAGAAGAAAGGTACCCATGAGGAGCACTTATCTGTGCTGGAGTTCAAGAAGAAGGAAAGAGCGGCCGAGGTGGCTGAGCTGGAAGAACAAAAGCTGAGCCTGGAAACGGAGGTCATGGACAAAGAAGAGGTCAAGGCTGAACTGGACAATGAGATCGCCGATACCGGGGAAAAGGTCCGAAAAGCCAGGCAGAAGTTCGAGGCTGCACAAGCAGATCTGAAAGCGGTTGAGGCATTTGCGGCTGAGCACATCCGTGATCCGGAGGAATGGTTGCCGGAAGCGGCGGCATTTGAAGGAGCAAAGGCATACAGGAAACGGATCATGCCGCTCTTTAAGAAGGTCGTTAAGCTCATTCAGCCTTTGTATACTGCTCTTGTAGATCTAAAGAGGAAGTACCAGCAGGTCTCGGATCGGAACCGTGATCTTGAAGGCAGAATCAGCAGGCTTCATAGTGAGATCTCTGAACAGAAAGCTGAACTGAAGATACTTCGGGATGAAACTCAGGATATGGAATACCTGAAGAAATCTCTTGGAACGCCTGCTGTGGAGAAGATGATTATAGATGCAAGAAGCAGGCTGTGGGCTGAGGTGCCGAATCGAAAGCGGATCAGGACTCCTATGATGGATCGATGATCTGGGAGTGTGAAGAATAAATCAATCGCCACAAGTCTTCTTTCGGAGGACTTGTGGTAAATGTATGAAATGAGTATTTGAAATCAACTTGAAATTTCGCTTGAACGAAATTATAATATGGGTAAATACTTTTGGAGTTCTGAAGCGAAATCTCTAAAAATGGAAGTAAGATTTTGAAATCACAAATCGTGACCTCAAAAGCCAGGGGGTACTTATGACAAAAAAGGAACAGGAGCAGACAACGGATATTATTCCTGTGATAGCGGAGACGAAGGACATAAAGAGCCAGATTTATGTTGTCCGTGGGCAGCAGGTTATGATGGATAGTGATCTTGCTATGCTTTATCAGGTAGATACAAAGGTTTTCAATCAGGCGGTAAGCAGGAA
>OMWM01000055.1 GCA_900314775.1 uncultured Eubacteriales bacterium
TCCTGTAGATAGTTTTTTGTGGTAATTAACATTCTACCAAAAATCCTGCCATGGATCCTTATTTTATTCAGATGTCCAACTTCATTTTACAATCGGCGTCAGATTTCAGTAGCAAGTTGAGAGAAATGGGGTATAATAGATATACCATCATGGGTGTGATGGCTATAAGTGTGTATGAATGACTGACTGTGAGGGTGATACGGCAGTCATTTCAGTCGTTTTGGGGAGGATAAGATGAGTCAGAACAGACACGGGACAAATGCGCACGACAAGGAGAGACGTGCGCGCCTCCGCCATGCGAAGATAAAGCGTGCACAGGAGAGACAGCGAAACCGCAGGATGATTGCCGGGCTGTCTGCGTTTGTGGCTGTGGCTCTGATACTGAATGCCGCCGGTGTCGGCGGCGGGCGTACCAGTGAGTCGGTGCAGACGCCGGATCAGATGACGGCGAATGCGCAGGTGCCGGAGACGGCGCCGCAGACGGAGGCGGAGACGGAGATCGCGGCCGAGACAGAGACCGAGACGGAAACGGAGACAGAGACCGAGACGGAAACCGAGATGGATCTGGTGCAGGACGACGCGGACAGTGATTTTGACGGTGTCAACGGGACGCCGTACCTGTGGGCGAGTCCGGCCGGCGCAGACAGAGGAAAGCCGCAGGATACGCTGGGCGAGAAGGATCCGTCCTATCTTGAAGGCCAGGAGAAGATCATTTATCTGACCTTCGATGACGGACCGGGCAAGTATACGGCCGATCTGCTCGATATTCTGAAGAAGCATAACGTGAAGGCGACCTTTTTCGTGACGAATCAGTTCCCGGATTATCAGGATCTGATAGGGCGTGAGGCGAATGAGGGACACAGCATCGGCGTGCACACGTGTTCACATAATTACAAACAGATTTACGCAGGTGCGGATGCTTACTGGAGCGATTTCGAGCAGGAGCAGGCGATTATTCAGCAGCAGACAGGATACCGCTCCGAACTGATGCGTTTTCCGGGCGGAAGCTCGAACACCGTCAGCAAGGGTGCGAAGGGCCTCATGACGGAGCTGACGCAGGAGGCAGGCGAGAAGGGGTATACCTATGTCGACTGGAATGCGGTCAGCGGAGATGCCGAGCGGGGCAATACGAAGGATTCGATTCTGGCGGGCCTGAAGAACAGTACATTGCAGTCCGGCAGCAATACGGTTGTGATGCTGTGCCACGATCTGAACGCGAATACGGTCAGTGTCATCGAGAGTTACCTGAACTGGGGACAGGCAAACGGCTATCATTTCCTGCCGATGTCGCCGGCCAGCAGCGGGGCGCACCATTCGGTGAACAATTAAGCAGGCGGGGGCGCACATCCGCCGCAATCAGGAAAAAGCAGGCGGCTGCCCGGGTACCATGGCGTACCGGGGCGGCCGCTTTTTTGTATATAAGAAAACTGCCGCGGCATAGGCTGCGGCAGTTTGTTCAGGAATAGTTATGGGTGAATGATTATTTATCCTCGTAAGCGATGGTGTAGTTGATGACACCGGTATATTTGCCGGCCGGGATGCTGTCGTAGCTGTCGGTCAGCTGTGCATAGCGTGTCTGGGTGCCATGGTTGCCGTATTTCCATTCAGCAACGGTATCACCGATCGCGTATACATGCGGTGTTGCAGCACGCGGTGTATCGATCAGCTGATAGTTGGCTTCTTTGAGCTTTCTGCTGTTCCATACGGCAAACTTGGTGAGGTTGCCTGCGTAGCCTGCGCTTGCGATCTTGACGCTGACTTTCTTGTCCATCGGAACAAGAGAGGTGTCATCCTGCAGAGAAAGGGTGATCGGAACCTTTACGGCGTCTCTGCCGAGTTCGATGGTAGCCGGTACGGAAACGGTGTAAACCGGAACGGCTTCTTCTGTCTTGTTCAGTTCTACAGTTGACTGAGCAGACTGTGACGTCTGATTTGTGCTGATGGTGACGTCCTTGGTTTCATCGGCTGCCATGGCAGAAAATGGTACTGCGGAACCGATTGCAGCTGCCAGGCCTAATGTTAATACAATACCTGCTTTTTTCATTTTGCCTTTTCCTCCTGAAATGGTGTATGGTTTCATTTATGTGCAGCCGCGGTGCACGGAAATGACATTTTAACGCCTTTACTGCGCCGATTCACTGTCATCTATTACGTGCAGTGCGGTTTTCACCGTGCCTCCGTTCATCGGTGACTGGTCGGTCAGCGATGAAGTTGAAATGTTGATATCGAGCGTATAGTCGCCGACGGGAAGCGGCTCATCCAGTGTGACGCCTTTGATGGCCTTGCCTGGTTCGACGAGTCCGCTGGTGTAGGAAAGTGCGTCGCTCTCCTCCAGAGACAGATCGAACTGAAATGTGCAGGGATTGCCGTCCGGGTTGGCAAGCACGATCGGAATGCTGGTGTCGCTTGTGCCGATGGTGATGTCCTCATAGCCCGGGAAGCTGATCATCTGACTGGTTTCCTCGGTTTCGTCCGGATCGTAATTTTCTGCGCTTTTATCGATGGTGACGCCGTTTGCGTTATCTGCATTGCCCGAACGGTAATAAATACCGGCCAGAAGCGCCACACAGGCGATGCAGCAGATGACAATGAAAATTGTCAGCTTTTTATGGGATTTCATTCTGTTCTTGACAACTCCTTCTGTAGATTCAGTAGATATGTTAGCGCGGCGCCGCCTGTCTGGGCTACCGCGGCCAGATGAAATAAATGCAATGCCGACGTTAATTATTGCGGCTGTTTTGAAACGTATCTTAAGTAATGTATGATTTTTTATGCAGTTTCATAACGCTGTGTTATTTTCATGTGGACAGGTGTCAGAAGGCAATGTTATGCTGTATAGTAATAAAAGATAAATCAGCAAGGCGGAGGCGGAGATGATGGAACTTACGGATGAGCAGCGGGAGCGCTACAAGCGCCATCTGCTGATTGAGGATATCGGAGAAGAGGGACAGAAGAAGCTGGCGCAGGGCAGTGTGCTGGTGATCGGCACGGGCGGCCTCGGGTCGCCGGCTGCACTTTATCTGACCGCGGCGGGTGTCGGCCGGCTCGGCATCGCGGATGCCGACGTGGTGGACCTGTCCAATCTGCAGCGGCAGGTGCTGCACGGGACGCCGGACCTTGGGCGGCCGAAGGTGGAGTCTGCCCGGGAGACGCTGCACGCCATCAATCCGGAGGTGCAGATTGAGAAGTTCGGGGAGTATGTGACGAAGGACAATATCATGGAGCTGGTGGGCAGATATGATTTTGTGCTCGACTGCACCGACAATTTTCCGGCAAAGTTTCTGATCAATGACGCCTGCGTGCAGGCGGACAAGCCGTTTGTGCACGCCGGCATTTATGAGTTCAGCGGGCAGCTGATGACGGTGATGCCGCACGAAAGTCCGTGCTACCGCTGCGTTTTCGGCAGTGAGCCGCCGAAGGACGCATTTCCGAACGGCGGCGTGCCGGGCGTGGTCGGCGCGGTGGCCGGTGTGATCGGGTCGCTAGAGGCGCTCGAGGCGATCAAATTCCTGACCGGCGCCGGGCAGCTGCTGACCGGACGCCTGCTGACATTTGACGGGCGGACGATGAAGTTCAGAAATGTCGCGCTGCCGCCGCGCCGGAGAGACTGCGCGGCCTGCGGCGATCAGAAGGAGAGAGATATATAATTAAGGAAGGCATGAGGATGAGCGGCAGAGAGATGACAGACAGCGGGGTTATGCAGCGGCACGGCGGTGATTTATACGGTCACCCCGGCTTGCTCGATTTTTCGGCAAATATCAATCCGCTCGGCATGCCGGAGAGCGTGCGGGAGGCAGCGGTGCAGGGCGTCATGCAGGCGGAGCACTATCCGGATGCGCAGATGCGGGCGCTGACCGAAGCGTATGCGGCGTATCTTGGCGTCCCGGACTACTGGATACTGTTCGGCAACGGCGCCTCGGAGCTGATCCGGATTCTGCCGGCGGCCATGCGCAGCTATGGCAGCGAGGAGGAGCGGCTGGAAAATGTCATCGTGACGCCGCCGTTTTTTCAGGAGTACGCCGATGCGGCTGAGGGGGCGGGCTGCCGCCTGGTGAAGGCGCCGCGGTGGGAAGTGCTCGGCGGCGCGGTGCCGCATGCGCGTTCGCTCCTTTTTATCGGCAATCCCGCCAATCCGGACGGCAGCCGCATCCGGCGGGAGACGGTGCTGCGTCTTGCCGCACACTGTCCGGCGCTGAAGATATGCGTGGACGAGAGTTTTCTGCCGTTCTGCGAGGATGCGCAGGCGGGCAGCGTGGTGCCGTATCTGTTCGATTATCCCAACCTTTTTGTGATCCGCTCCTTTACGAAAATATTTGCGATGCCGGGTCTGCGGCTCGGCGCGCTGCTGTCTGCCAGCGCGGGAATCACGCAGAAGGCGCGCAGCATGCTGCAGCCGTGGCCGGTGTCGCTGCCGGCGCAGATGGCCGGGGAGGCGGCGCTTGCGGAGAAGGATTTCGTCCGCCGCACGGTGCAGTACGTGAAAGAGGAGCGGGCGTTTCTGGTCCGGGGGCTTGAGGCGGTGCCTTTTGTGGATAAGATTCTGCCGTCGCCGGCCAACTTCATCCTCTTTCATGTGCAGGAGGCGGCGCCGCACGCGCTGTATGCGCAGATGATCGGGAAGGGAATTCTGATCAGGGACTGCGCGAGCTTTGCCGCGGCGGCGGGCAGCGGGGAGACCGGCTGGTACCGGATCGCCGTGCGCACGCACCGGGAAAACGAGCAGCTGCTGGCGGCGATGGTGTGAATTACCTGTCGCCTGCCGGCGATGGCGTAAATTACCTGCCGCCCGCCGGCGATGGCGTAAATTACCTGCCGCCGGAAGAGGCGGCGCGCTGTATTATATGGAGGAAAAGTAATGTTAGGCGCTTTGATCGGCGATATCGTCGGTTCAAGATTTGAATGGCATAATTATAAAGGAAAGGATTTCGAGCTTTTCACGCCGGCCTGCCATCCGACGGATGACAGCATCATGTCGCTTGCGCTGGCGGAGGCGATTCTGGAAAGCCGGCCTGATTTTTCGGAACTTGAGGAGCAGGCGGCCAGGCAGATGCAGGTGTTCGGGCGGCGCTATCCGAATGCAGGCTATGGCGGCCGTTTCTTCCGGTGGATCTATGCGGAGCATCCGCAGCCGTATAACAGCTTCGGCAACGGAGCGGCGATGCGCATCTCCCCGGCCGGTTTTGCCGGCCGCAGCGAGGCGGAAGTGATGATGCTGGCGCAGAAGGTGACGGCGGTGACACACAACCACCCGGAGGGCATGAAAGGTGCAAAGGCGGTGGCGCTGGCGATCTGGCTGGCGCGCAGCGGTGCGGATAAGACGGAGATACGGGCGCGGATCACGCGGGACTATTATCCGCTGGATTTTACACTGGATGAAATCCGGCCGGCGTATACATTTGACGTATCCTGCCAGGGGTCGGTGCCGCAGGCGCTGGAAGCCTTTTTCGAGTCGTCGGATTTCGAGGACGCCATACGGCTTGCGATTTCGATCGGAGGCGACAGCGACACGATAGGCGCCATGACCGGCGGCATTGCGCAGGCGTATTACGGGATTCCGGCGGCGCTGCGGGAGCAGGCGTTTTCGTATCTGGATGATTTTCAGAAGGACGTTCTGCGCAGGTTCGAGGCGGCGTATATGGCAGAAAAATAAGAGAATAAGACAGGAAAAATTCCCGGCGAAGCAGCGGCTTTGCCGGGAGTTTTTCTGTTTTGCGGCGTTTTATGCCCGCCGCAGCAGTTCCCAAATGTACAGATACGCCTGCTTCGGCAGAAGCTTGGCGAAGATGCGGTCGAGCGTGCAGACGACGCCCGGCGTGCACACGGTCCACCCGCGGCGGCTGCAGCGCAGCGCGCTCTTTACGACGCGGCTTTTCGTGGTCGCGCCGAAATAGTTGTTGATCGGTTTTCTGGTCTTTTCGGCCTTTTCCGGGCGGTCAGCCTCTGCGCCGTCGGCCTTTTCTTTCTCGGCGATGCCGATGAATTCCGTATCCTTCACCCAGTACGGGCAGACGGCCAGCACCGCGATTTTCCGCGGCAGCAGCTCCATGCGCAGCGCCCGCGTGTAGCTGTAGAGAAAGGCCTTCGTCGCGCTGTATACATTGATCTGCTGCTGCGGCTGAAAGGCGGCCGTCGAGCAAAGCTGAATGATGCGGTCACCCGCTTTCATGTACGGCAGGCAGGTGAGCGTGATCTCGACGGCGGCGCTGCAGTTGAGGTTGATCATGTTCACCGAATCATCCGCACCGACGGCGGCATAATTGCCGATCTTGCCGAAACCGGCGCAGTTGACGAGCACGCCGACCTCGGCGTCCAACTCCCGGAGAAGCTGATCGAGCAATGCAAAGCTGCTGCGGTCCGTCAGGTCCATCGGCAGCACCTTCGCCTCGTGGTGCAGCCTTTCCGCCACGGCCTGCAGGCGGTCCTGCCGCCGCGCGATCAGCCAGATGGCGTCAATATTTTTCTCGGTCCGGTCGATCTGCCGCGCAAATTCCGCCCCCATGCCGCTGGAGGCACCCGTGATCAGAACGATTCTCATGCGCCGTCACCGCCCTTCCGGGAGGATTTCCTGCCTGTGCGGTACCAGATCGACTCCGCCAGAATCAGGAGGGCGCTGATGACCGCGAAGATCATCACCACGGAACCGGAGAAATGAATAAGCCAGTTCCAGATATGCTGTACAACAGAAAGAAATGCATGCATGGCTTTCTCCTTTCATGATGAAAAAGTTTTCAGATTAACTATTGTTTTTATCATATGAAATCAGCCGGGCTCTGTCAAATTACAAAAAGCCGGAATGTGTAAAGAAAAATACATGGATTTTATCAGACAGTTGATTTATCATAGACAGCGTGCGTTTTAACAAACCATTATTTTATATAAGAAGGGAAGTCTGACAATGGCAGGGAAAAATACGGACAACAGCATTGATATGCTGCATGGACCGCTTGCGGGTAAAATCGTCCGGTTTGCGCTGCCGGTTGCCGCGACAAGCATACTGCAGCAGCTGTTTAACTCGGCTGATCTGGCGGTCGTCGGGCGGTTTGACAGCTCGACGGCCATGGCCGCGGTCGGCAGCAACGCGGCGCTCATCAATCTCCTGATCAGCCTGTTTGCCGGCCTCGCGCTCGGCGCGACGGTCGTGATTGCGGCGCTGATCGGCAGCGGTCGGCGGGACGCCGTGAGCGCGGCGGTGCACACGAGTATGGAGCTGGCACTGATTACCGGTTTTGCCATGCTGGCGGTCGGTGAGATTCTGGCGCCGGTTCTGCTGAAAATGATGAATACGCCGGATGACGTACTGGAGATGGCGACGCTGTATCTGCGGATTTATTTTCTGATCATGCCGTTTTTCCAGATTTATAACTTCGGGTCGTCGATTCTGCGTGCGAAGGGCGACAGCAAAAGGCCGCTCTATGCCCTGATCGTATCGGGCGTCATCAACGTGGCGCTGAACATCGCCTTTGTCGTCGGCCTGGGATGGGGCGTCGCCGGCGTCGCGATTGCGACTCTGATCGCGAACATCGCCAGCTCGCTCGTCGTGCTGCACTACCTGATGACGGAAGAGGAGCCGTTTCGTTTTTCTCCGCGCAGGATGCACATGCAGCCGGACATCCTCAGACGGATCATCGGGGTGGGTGCGCCGGCCGGCATTCAGGGCATGGTGTTTTCGATCTCCAACGTTGTGATCCAGTCCGGCATCAACAGCTTCGGCGCGGCGTCGATCGCGGGCAACACGGCGGCGCAGAATTTTGAGTATATCTGCTATTTCGTGATCAACGGATTTGCGCAGGCCGCGACGACCTTCACCAGTCAGAATTTTGCCGCCGGAAAGCCGGCGCGCTGCCGGGAGAGCAGCAGGTGGTCCGCATTGATCGGCATGGGCATCACGATTGCGGTTTCGATCGTTTTCTATGCGGGGCGCCACGTGTTTATCCTGTTTTTCACGGAAGACCCGGAGGTCATCCGCTATGCGATGATCCGTTTCCGCTACATCGTCATTTTCGAATTCATGACCGGCACATATGAAATCAGCGGCGGCTGCCTGCGGGGCATGAATCATTCTCTGCTGCCGTCCATCATCACGGTCCTCGGCTCGTGCGTGTTCCGTCTCGTCTGGAACGCGACGGTGTTTCAGGCGTTTCACACGATGGATGTGCTGCTGATCGAATACCTGATTTCCTGGATTATCACGGGAACAGCGATGAATATCGCCTGTTTCCGCATCCGGAAAAAGGAATTTGCCCGGATCGAGCAGAACGAGGCGTAAATGCGGCCTTCCTCCTTCATATAAAAAAAGATACTGTCTTCGCGGCGGCGGACCCCGTCAGCATAAGACAGTATCTTCTTTTTATTTATTTTCTTCGGCTGCCATCGCGATCTGTTCCGGCAGGATCGGCAGATCGGTGAATCGCTTTCCTGTCGCGTGGAAGATGGCATCTTCGATAGCCGGCGCCGGCGTGTCGATGACGACTTCGCCGATCGACTTCGCGCCGAACGGGCCGGAATTTTCATAGCTCGATTCGAGTACCACGTTCAGATGGCCGATGTCCGGGCGGGCCGGGATCTTGTACTGCAGAAAGGAGTTCTCCAGTACTTCGCCGCGGTCGTTGTAGGTCACATTTTCGCTGAGCGCCATGCCGATCGCCTGCAGTATGCCGCCTTCGGCCTGTACGCGGGCGATGCCCGGATTGATCGGTGTGCCGCAGTCGACCGCCGCATAGTAGTTGACGACGCGCGTTCTGCCGGTCTCGAGGTCCGTCTCCATCTCGGCGACGCCCGCCATGTACGGCGGCGGGGAGAGCTTTGAGCTGCGCGTGCGTGTGACGACGACCTCTTCGTTGTTGTCGGCGGTGGCTGCCGCGGCAATATCAAAGAGCGTGACAGAAGCGGTCTTGCCGGTGCTGACCGTGTAGACTTTCTTTCCGTCAAATTCACACTGCTCCGGTTTCGCGCCGAGCAGGCGGGCGCCGATGTCGATGATGCGGCGCCGCAGCTCCCTCGCGGCGTCTTCCGTGGCCTTGCCGGTCAGGTAAGCCGTGCTGGAGGCATAGGAGCCGGAGTCGTACGGAGAAGAATCCGTGTCGCCGGAGCGGACGATGATCTGCTCGAGCGGGCATTCAAGCACCTGCGCCGCGATCTGGGACATCGTCGTATCGCTGCCGCTGCCCATATCGCCGGAACCGAGCAGCAGCGTGTAATAGCCGCCTTCCTCCAGCTTGATGGTGGAGCCGCCGACGTCCAGACTGGCGATGCCGGAGCCCTGCATGGCGATGGACATGCCCATCGTCCGGACTGTGTGGTCATCGACGCGGACAAGCGGGTATTTATGTTCCCAGTCGGACATCTCCCGCACGCGGAGAATGCAGCGGTCGAGCGCCGAGCTGGTATTGACCTGATCAAAGTAAGCCGGCATCACGTCGCCTTCCTTGGCCGTATTGCGCAGACGCAGCTCGATCGGGTCCATCTGCAGCTTTTCCGCCAGCTCATTGACGGCGGATTCCAGCGCGAAAATACCCTGCGTAGCGCCATAGCCGCGGTAAGCGCCGGCGGACATGATGTTGGTGTAGACGACATCCGCCCGGAACCGGAAACTCTCCGGCCGGTAAAGCGGAATGGATTTGTGGCCGGAAAGGCCGACCGTCGTCGGGCCGTGTTCGCCGTAGGCGCCGGTGTTGGACAGGGTGTACATATCGACTGCCCTGATATGGCCGTCCCGGCTGGCACCGAGACGCACGTGCACTTCCATCTCATGGCGCGGCGAAGAAGCCGTCTGACATTCCTGCCGCGTGTAAACGATCATGGACGGCTTGCCGGTGTGCCAGGTGACAAAGGCCGGGTACATTTCGCAGACGCTGGTCTGCTTTGCCCCGAAACCGCCGCCGACACGCGGCTTGACCACGCGGATCATGGATTTCGGGATGCCGAGCGCATTGGCTACGTTGCGCCGCACGTGGAAAACGATCTGCGTCGAAGAGACGATCGTCAGCCGCCCGAAGGCATCTTTAGAGCACCATGCGCAGAAAGGCTCCATGAAAGCCTGCTGAACGGCCTTCGTGTGATAGGTGCGGTCGATCACAACGTCGCATCCGGCAAGGTCCGCCTCGACATCGCCGCGCGAGGACTCCTCGTGGGCGCACAGATTCCGTTTGTTATCCGCGCCGGTCCACGCCTGGCATGCCCAGTTGTCCTCCGGGTGCACAAGAATCGGGTTGTCCAGCGCCTTGTGAAAGTCGAGAACCGGTTCGAGCACCTTGTAGGAAGGGCGGATGAGCCGGAGCGCCCGGTCAACCGCTTTGGCGTCCCGGCCGGCGACGATGGCGGCCACATCGCCGACATGGCGCATGTGGCGGTCGAGAATCAGCCGGTCGTAAGGACTCGGCTCCGGATAGGTCTGTCCGGCTTCTGTAAAACGCGGCATATCCTGCGGGACATCCTTCCAGGTGTAGATCGCTTCGATCCCCGGCACCTTCATGGCCGTCTTTGTATCGATATCCTCGATGATGGCGTTGGGATAAGGACAGCGCAGCAGTTTTACCACCAGGCAGTCTGCCGGCGCGAGGTCCTGCGTGTAGATCGGCTCACCGGTTACGATTGTCTCCCAGTCCTTCTTGCGGGACGGGTGCGCGACCGCTGTCAGGTGGTCCTGCGCCTGCCGGACCTGCGTCCGGCGGCTCTGCTCCCTGGCCTCTTCTTTATAAGCAGAAAAAGAAAATCCGTTTTCATCGCTTCGCTTATTCATCGGGCGGCCGCCTCCTTCCGGTTCTGCTGTTTCTTCCATTCTATATAGCGGCGGATGCCGCGCATCTGACCCTCGTAGCCGGAGCAGCGGCACAGATTGTTGGCCAGATATTCCTTGATTTCGTCTTCTGTCGGGTCCGGATACTCATCGAAAAGGGCAAGACAGCACATGATCAGTCCCGGACTGCAGTAGCCGCACTGTTCGGCGTTTTCATCCGCGATAAATCCGCCGAATTCACGGGCCTGTTCGCGCACGCCCTCGAGCGTCGTCACCGTATGTCCGCTGCAGCGGGCAGCCAGCAGACCGCAGGAGAGCACGGCTTTGCCGTCCAGGTGGACGGTGCAGGCCCCGCAGTTGGATGTCTCGCAGCCGCGCTTTACGCTTTTGCAGCCGTGTGCGCGCAGAAAATCGACGAGCAGAAGATCCGGCGCGATTTCCTCTTCAATAACCGTTCCGTTTACATTAATCTTAACCCTGGTCTGCATGGCGTTCTCCCTGTGTATGCAAATGATCTGTATCCTGCAATGCTTCGATGCTGCGGCGTACCAGCACGCGAATCAGGTGCCGGCGGTAGTCGGCGCTGGCACGCATGTTGCTGCCGACCGGAATGTTATCGGCTGCCCGGCGGGCGATGCCGTCCGGATCGGTGTCTGCCCCGGCCGGTTCAATGTATTCTATGGCTCTCTGCGGCCGTGCACCGATGGCGATTCGCCATAACGTATCTGTCCGTGAAACGGCACATGTCAGAATCGGCAGATCCGTCTCCGTGAGCCGCATGGACTCGTAATGGCAGGAAAGCGGCGAACGGTCGATGTGGATGCCCGTGATCATATCCTCCTGAAGGCCGCAGCGCAGATAGTCCGCGATCGGGACATTGCCCGCCTTATAAAGCGTGACCTGGGTCGGCAGTACGAGCAGAAGCGTCAGGAGGTCGGAAAAACCGTAGCGCCCCGCGGCCGTGCCGCCGACGGTAGCCAGGTTCCGGAACTGCACACCGACGATATGCCGGAGCGCCTCCTTCATGGCACCGCCCGTATAGGCCTCCAGTTCCTTGTGCTGTTCGAGCTGGCGCAGCGTCGTCATGGCACCGATCTGCCAGCCGGTCTCATCTTCCGCGATGGTGTCAAGGTGCAGGGCGGAAAGATCGATCAGTGTGTCGAAGGAGCTGCGCTCCATCTTCATCCACTGCATGCCGCCGACGATGCGGCAGCCCTTCCGCCGGTTCAGTCTGTAAGCTTCTTCAAGAGAGGAAGCCAGTACGTAATTTTTTGCAGTAAACATGATTCTCCCTGTGCCGCGCGCGGCGGCACTTATAATAATGAAAATTTTTTCCGCAGTATGCGAAGAAATCATACACCAAAGGATGCCGGCACGCAAGAGGAGAGGGCGGGAAAATGCTGACTGTCCCGGACAGACCGGAAAAAACCGGGGTATCCCCCGGATACCACGAGAAAAATGTTCATTTTCAGACAAAAATCGATTATTGAGAAAAGTGTTTCATATTTAGAACAATATATGCACGAAATAGGGTACAAAAAAGTTTTTTACATGATATACTAGTCCTAGATTATTCACGGCGATGCCGTGAATGTGGCTGAAAGCCACGTAGTTACTGCTTTTTAACTGAATATTGCGTTTCACTTATCAAGTGAATAAAAA
>OMWM01000054.1 GCA_900314775.1 uncultured Eubacteriales bacterium
ATGCGATCAAGGCTATTAAGGGCGGCGATATCGTGCCGGGTGATGTTGTTGTCATCCGCTACGAGGGACCGAAAGGCGGCCCTGGCATGCGTGAGATGCTGAATCCGACCTCCGCAATTGTCGGCATGGGCCTCGGCTCATCCGTAGCACTGATCACAGACGGACGTTTTTCAGGCGCATCCAGAGGTGCGGCGATCGGCCATATTTCACCGGAAGCTGCTGTCGGCGGCAATATCGCTCTTATCGAAGAGGGCGATACCATCAAGATCAACATTCCGGAGAACACACTGAATGTCGACGTTTCCGATGAGGAACTTGCCCGCAGAAGAGCAAAGTGGCAGCCTCGTGCGCCTCGTGTCACAACCGGCTATCTGGCAAGATATGCCGCAATGGTAACCGACAGCAGCCAGGGCGCTGTGCTGAAGGTTCCGGGGCAGGATTGAAGCAACGTGAAAGGGGTATAACATGTTACTTACAGGAGCTGAGATCGTAGTTGAATGTCTCAAAGAACAGGGAGTCGATACTGTTTTCGGTTATCCCGGCGGCTCCATTCTGAATATATACGATGCGCTGTACAAGCACAGCGACGAGATCCGTCATGTCCTGACATCGCACGAGCAGGGCGCATCGCATGCGGCAGACGGCTATGCACGGGCAACCGGCAAGGTGGGCGTCTGTCTGGCGACATCCGGACCCGGTGCCACGAACACCGTGACCGGCATCGCCACGGCTTACATGGACTCATCGCCGATTATCGTGATTACCTGCAACGTCAATGTCGATCTTCTCGGCAAGGACAGTTTCCAGGAGATCGATATCGCCGGCATCACAATGCCGGTGACGAAGCATAATTTCATCGTCAAGGATGTCCGCAAACTGGCGGATACCATCCGGCGTGCTTTCCGGATCGCGCAGACAGGCCGCAAGGGGCCGGTGCTGATCGATATTCCGAAGGATGTCACGGCCATGCAGACCGAATACACATATGTAAAACCGGAACCGATCAAACGGCGGACATTCACCATTGATGAGAAGGAAATGGATCGTGCGGCGGAAGCCATCAGGCAGGCGAAGAGACCGTTCATCATGGTCGGCGGCGGTGTCAATCGCGCCGGTGCATCCGATGAGCTGCGCGCCTTTGCTGAGAAGGTGCAGGCCCCGGTTGCCGATACACTGATGGGCAAGGGCTGCTTTGACGGCAATGACCCGCACTATACCGGCATGGTCGGCATGCACGGCACCAAGACCTCAAATTTCGGCATTATGGAGAGCGATCTGCTGATTGCGGTCGGCACACGTTTTTCCGACCGTGTGCTCGGCAATGCGAAGACATTCGCGCATCATGCGGATATCATCCATATCGATGTCGATGCGGCGGAGATTGACAAGAATGTCATCTCAGATTTCCAGCTGATCGGCGATGCGAAGGTGATCCTGAAGGAGCTTTGCGGCAGACTGGAGCAGCAGAACCATGATGAGTGGCTGCAGCACATCGAAGAGCTTAAAGAGAAATATCCGATGCGTTACGATCATTCCGTGCTGACGGGCCCTGGCATCATGGAGACGATTTACAAGGAGACGAAGGGCGATGCGGTTATTCTGGCCGAGGTAGGACAGAACCAGATGTGGGCCGCACAGTTCTACAAGTACTCCTATCCGGGTCAGTACATTACATCCGGCGGTCTCGGCACGATGGGCTTCGGCCTCGGCGCGTCGCTCGGTGCGAAGATCGGCTGTCCGGATAAAACAGTCATCAATATTGCCGGCGACGGATGCTTCCGTATGAACATGAACGAGCTGGCCACGGCCAGCCGGTACAATATTCCGGTAATTGAAGTGATTATGAACAACCACGTCCTTGGCATGGTACGGCAGTGGCAGTCCATGTTCTACGGCGGCCGCTATTCGGCTACCGTTCTGGAAGACAAGGTCGATTTCGTGAAGGTCGCGGAAGGACTGGGCGTCAAGGGAAGAAAGATACGCACACAGGAGGAGTTCCTCGACGGACTGCGCTGGGCGCTTTCCCTGAACGAGCCGGCTGTGCTTGACTGCCAGATCGACAAGGATGACAAGGTATGGCCTATGGTATCACCTGGCGCGTCAATTTCAGAATGTATTTCACAAGAAGACGTGGAAGGTGTATAATAGATGGAAATGTTATTTTCATAACATTATTATCTAATCATAAAGGAGAGAAGAAACATGAGCAGAGTGTACAATTTTGCTGCAGGCCCGGCGGTGCTGCCGCTTGAGGTACTGCAGGAAGCAAAGGATGATTTACTGGATTACAAGGGATGCGGCATGTCCGTCATGGAGATGAGCCACAGATCCAAAGTATTCGATGACATCATCAAAGAAGCAGAAGCGGATTTCCGCAAAGTGCTCAACGTACCTGACAATTACAAGGTCCTTTTCCTTCAGGGCGGTGCCACACTGCAGTTCGCAGCGATCCCGATGAACCTGATGAAGAACCGCAAAGCCGGTTTCGTAATCACCGGCAACTGGGCGAACAAGGCATGTCAGGAAGCAGCGATCTACGGCGAGGCTGTAGAGCTTGCATCTTCCAAGGATAAGACATACACCTATATCCCGGACTGCAGCGATCTGCCGATCACGGATGATATGGATTATGTTTATATCTGCGAGAACAATACCATTTACGGTACGAAGTTCTGGACACTGCCGAACACCAAAGGCAAATTACTGGTATCTGACCAGTCCTCATGTTTTCTCTCTGAACCTGTAGACGTTTCCAAATACGGCCTGATCATGGCCGGTGTACAGAAGAATGTCGGTCCTGCCGGCGTCGTTATCGTTGTCGTACGTGACGATCTGGTAACAGATGATGTTCTGCCGGGCACACCAACCATCATGAAGTACAAGACACAGGCTGACAAGGATTCTCTGTACAATACACCGAACTGCTGGGGTATTTACATGTGCGGTCTTGTGTTCAAATGGCTCCTCAGAACAGGCGGCCTTGAAGAGCGCAAGAAGATCAATGTGAAGAAAGCACAGATTCTCTACGATTATCTTGACCAGAGCAAGCTGTTCAAGGGCACTGTTGAGAAGGGCAGCCGTTCTATCATGAACGTGCCGTTTGTAACAGGCAATAAGGATCTGGATGCGAAATTCGTCGCAGAAGCAGAGCAGAACGGTCTTGTCAACATCAAGGGCCATCGTACTGTCGGCGGCATGCGTGCAAGCCTTTATAACGCAATGCCGATCGAGGGTGTTCAGAAGCTTGTGGAATTCATGGATAAATTTGAAAGAGAAAATCGATAATTTCCGGAGGCCTGATTATGAAAATCAAATGCATGAACCCGATCGCGGCAGTTGGTCTTGATCTGCTGCCGTCAGATCAGTATGAATTAACCGATGAGTTCAATGAGGCAGATGCGGTGCTCGTAAGAAGTGCCAGCATGCATGACCTTGAGATGCCGAAGCAGCTTCTCGCAATTGCGAGAGCCGGTGCCGGTGTCAATAACATCCCGCTCGACAGGTGTGCTGAACAGGGTATCGTTGTATTTAATTCGCCAGGTGCGAATGCCAATGGTGTAAAGGAAGCGGTCCTCGCCGGACTGCTGCTTGGCTCCAGAGATTATATCGGCGGCAACAAGTGGGTGGAATCCGTCAAGGATGATCCGAATGTCTCCAAGCTCGTAGAGAAGGAGAAGAAGAAATTTGCCGGCCATGAGATCAAGGGCAAGAAGATCGGCGTCATCGGTCTCGGTGCTGTCGGTGTGCTTGTAGCCAATGCCTGCATCGCACTCGGCATGGAAGTATACGGCTATGATCCGTTTATTTCCGTAAAATCAGCATGGAATCTGTCCAAGAACATCAAACACATCTCCAATGTGGATGATATCTACAGAGACTGCGATTACATCACAGTGCATGTGCCGCTGATGGATTCGACAAGAAATACCATCAATAAAGACGCTTTTGATAAGATGAAGGACGGCGTTGTCATCCTGAACTTCGCCCGTGATCCGATCGTCAATGATGATGATATGGAACAGGCTCTGAAGTCCGGCAAGGTCAGAAAATACGTCACGGATTTCCCGAACACCAGGACAGCCGGCATGGAAGGCGTCATCGCAATTCCGCATCTGGGCGCTTCCACCCAGGAAGCCGAGGACAACTGTGCTGTGATGGCCTGCAGAGAGCTGCGCGACTTCATCGAGAACGGCAACATTGTCAACTCTGTCAACTATCCGGCCTGCACTTCGGGTCCGAAGATTGAAGGCGTTCACAGAATCACTGTCTGCCATAAGAATATACCGACAATTCTCGGTAAGATTACATCGGCTTTCCGTGATGGTACGATCAACATCGAGAACATGATCAATAAGTCCAGAAAAGGCTATGCTTATACGATTATCGACGTAACCGGCGATATCACAGATGTTGTTATGGACGAACTGAATGCGGTGGATGGTGTAATCCGTATCCGCGTGATCGACTGATATTGTAAACAGACAAAGAAAACGGGGTCTGCATTGTAAAATGCAGACCCCTTATTTTATTCCGGTGTATGACTGACATTGACTTCAATCTGCTGCCTCGGCATGAGGATCGTGTGTGCTTCGAAGGCCTCCTTGACAGATTCGCGCAGTTCATAATAGACTGTCCAGTAATCCTTCGTGGCTGTCCACATGTACATGATGATCTCCACATTGTTGGCTTTGAGATCATTGACGTGAACCTCCGGCGGCGGGTCCTTCAGCACAAGCGGATTGGACTGTGCTATTTCGAGCAGCGTCTTTCTGGCTTCCGGAAAAGTCTGGTCATACAGCAGTGAAAATGTCAGGACCAGACGTCTCCTGCCGGCACGGGTGTAATTGATAATCGTGGACCCGGCCAGGTTGCCGTTCGGCATGGAGATCGTCTCTCCGTTTTCCGTCAGAAGTGTTGTATAGATCAGATGGATCGAGAGAACGGTGCCGGAATTGGTGCCGTCGCTGATATAATCATTGACAGTAAAAGGCTTGTTGACCAGCAGCAGAAGACCGCCCGCGATATTGGAAAGGCTTCCCTGCAGCGCCATGCCGACAGCCAGGGCGGCACTCGTGATCAGCGCAACGATCGACGTCATGTTGACGCCGAGGTGCGTGATGACGATAATCAGCAGAATGATACGCAGCGTGTATTTGCAGACATTGCTGATGAAGCCGGCTGCCGTATCCTCCAGCCTGGATTTTGCCAGTGCCCTTTCAATCACCTTGCCCAGAAATTTGCATATATACCAGCCAACGATGAAAATGATGATCGCACCGACAATCTTGCCGGAATACTGAACGATCGTGTCTTTGATATTATCCCACATGGATCAGAATCCCGATGCTGCCTTACAGAGGCTTTGTCTGCGCCAGATATGCATCGCAGGCCGCAATCACTTTCTGCATGGCCTGTCTGCCCGGGGCACCGATGGTATTGCGCAGATCAACACAATTGCTGATATCAATAGCTTCATAGATATCCGGTTCAAATACCGGGCATACCTTCTTATACTCCTCAATCGGAAGCTCATCGAGCGAGATGCCCTTGTCAATGCAGATCAGAACGAGCTGGCCGATGATGCCGTGCGCGTCGCGGAAAGGAACCCCGTGGCGGACAAGATAGTCAGCCGCATCGGTTGCGTTGGTGAAGCCGCGCGAAGCGCTTCTTGCCATAACGTCTTTATGAATCTGCATCGTCGAGATCATTCCATTGAAAAGGAGAATGCAGCCCTTTACGGTATCGATGGCGTCGAAGGCCATCTCCTTATCCTCCTGCATATCTTTATTATAGGCAAGCGGAAGTCCCTTCATGACGGTCAGGAGAGACATCAGTGCGCCGTAGACACGGCCTGTCTTGCCGCGGATCAGCTCGGCGATATCCGGATTCTTTTTCTGCGGCATGATGGAACTGCCGGTGGAGTACGCATCATCGAGTTCGATGAACTGGTATTCATTGGTATTCCATGTAATGATCTCCTCGCTGAAACGGCTCAGATGCATCATGATGATGGCGAGCGCATCCAGAAATTCAATCAGATAGTCCCGATCAGAAACGGAGTCCATGCTGTTGAGCGTCGGGCCGTCAAAGTCAAGGAGTCTGGCGGTCATCTCGCGGTCGAGCGGGTACGTCGTCCCGGCCAGCGCACCGGCGCCGAGCGGGCACTGGTTCATCCTTATGTAAATGTCGTGCAGCCTCGAGCGGTCGCGCCGGAACATCTCAAAGTAAGCACCGATGTGGTGGGCAAGCGTCACCGGCTGGGCTTTCTGCAGATGCGTAAAGCCAGGCATGACGGTGTCCGTATTCTCTTTCATCAGTTTCAGCAGCGTCTGCAGAAGTGAGAGCAGAAGAGCATCTGTCTCCTTCACTTCGTCGCGGACATACAGCTTCATATCCAGGGCAACCTGATCGTTGCGGCTGCGTCCGGTGTGCAGCTTCTTGCCGATATCGCCGGTGCGTTCAATGAGCTCGGACTCGACGAAGCTGTGAATGTCTTCGTATTCCTCCGTGATTTCGAGTCTGCCGTCCGCGATCTCGTCGCGGATCTCTTTCAGATTGCTGATGATAATGTCGCGTTCCTCATCTGTGATGATCTTCTGTGCAGCGAGCATCGTCACATGCGCGATGCTGCCTTCAATATCCTGTTTATAAAAACGGCTGTCAAAGGAAATCGAAGCATTGAAATTATGTACAAGCTGATTTTCTTCTTTGGTAAACCGGCCGCCCCAGAGTTTCATATTCATTCCGTCCTTTCTTTGATATACTTAGACTATCTTATCTTTTTTTGTATTAAAATGCAATCCGGGAAATTCTTCCGCCATCGGGCGAAAAAGGTTTACAAGCCGGATTTTGTATGATAAACTTTAGGACGCGGGAAATCCGCCAACCTGTGCCCGGAGCAAGGAGTCTCCGACCGGTTCCTGGCATACGGCATTTTTTTATTTTAAGGAGGAAACAGACATGGTAACAAAGGAAATGAAGCAGGAAATCGTTGCGAAGTACGGCAAGACACCGGAAGATACCGGTTCACCGGAAGTTCAGATTGCACTTCTGACAGCAAGAATTTCCGATCTGACAGAGCATCTCAAAAAGCATCCGAAGGATCACCATTCAAGAAGAGGTCTTCTTAAGATGGTTGGTCAGAGAAGAGGACTCCTCGATTATCTCAGCAATAAGGATATCGAGCGTTACAGAGCCATTGTCGAGAAGCTCGGCCTCAGAAAATAATTTTCACAAAGGTAAGGGGCGGTTTATTCCGCCCTTTATTAATGCCTTTGCGCATGTCACCATGCACACCTGGAGGAACCGGCGGTTCCTCCGTGTTACTGACAAACGGTCTGCAGGAGCTGGATGATTCCATCCGTTCGCGTCCGAGACCACTGAAAAGCAGATATGGGCATATATGTTTTTCAGTAGTTTCGGATAGCTCCTCCGGGCCAAAGCCATAAGAAAAGGAGCAGAAATGGCAAAAGAATACAAGACTTATACCATGGAACTGGCCGGCCGCACTCTCAGAGTCGACATCGGCCGTGTAGCGGCACAGGCCAACGGCGCAGCGCTGATGCATTACGGCGACACCGTTGTACTTTCAACAGCAACTGCCTCTGATAAACCGAGAGAGGGCATCGACTTCTTCCCGCTCAGCGTTGATTTTGAAGAGAAGATGTATTCCGTAGGAAAGATCCCGGGAGGCTTTAACAAGAGAGAGGGCAAGGCCAGCGAGAATGCGGTTCTCACCGCACGTGTCATTGACCGTCCGATGCGTCCTCTTTTCCCGAAGGATTACAGAAATGATGTCACATTGAACAACCTCGTTCTGTGCGTTGACCAGAATGCCAGCCCGGAGCTGACAGCCATGCTCGGCTCGGCCATTGCAACCTGCATTTCCGATATTCCGTTTGCAGGCCCTTGCGCCATGACCCAGGTCGGCATGATTGACGGTGAGTTCATCATCAACCCGACCAATGAGCAGAAGACCGTATCCGACCTTATGCTGACGGTTGCTTCCACCCGTGAGAAGGTCATCATGATCGAAGCCGGTGCCAATGAAGTGCCGGAGGACAAGATGATCGAGGCGATCTACAAGGCACATGAGGTGAACGGCGAGATTATCAAATTCATCGATAAGATCGTAGAAGAGTGCGGCAAGGAGAAGAGCGATTACGAGCACTATGTGGTTCCGGAAGAACTCAACGAAGAGATGGTTCGCCTTGTACCGCCTGAGAAGATGGAAGAGGCTGTTTTCACCGACGACAAGCAGACAAGAGAAGCCAATATCTCCGAGATCAAGGATATGCTTGCCGAGCAGTTCGCTGACCATGAAGACTGGCTGCCGCTGATCGACGATGCGGTATATCAGTATCAGAAGAAGACGGTCCGCAAGATGATCCTCAAGGATCACAAGAGACCGGACGGCAGAGCCATCAAACAGATCCGACCGCTTGCCGCGGAAGTCGATCTTTTCCCGAGAACCCACGGATCTGCCATGTTCACAAGAGGACAGACACAGATCTGCAACGTTGTGACGCTGGCACCGCTTTCCGATGCACAGAAGGTTGAGGGACTCAATGAGTTCATCACCAGCAAGCGCTACATGCATCAGTATAATTTCCCGTCCTATTCCGTAGGCGAGACAAAGCCGTCAAGAGGTCCGGGACGCCGTGAGATCGGTCACGGTGCACTGGCAGAAAGAGCACTTATTCCGGTTCTTCCTTCTGTTGAGGAGTTCCCGTATGCAATCCGTTCTGTATCCGAGACATTCGAATCCAACGGTTCAACCTCACAGGCCAGCATCTGCGCATCCTGCATGGCACTCATGGCAGCAGGCGTGCCGATCAAGAAACAGGTTGCCGGCATTTCCTGCGGTCTTGTTACCGGTGAGACCGATGATGATTACATCGTACTGACCGATATCCAGGGCCTTGAGGATTTCTTCGGCGACATGGATTTCAAGGTAGCCGGCACACATGACGGCATCACCGCCATCCAGATGGATATCAAGATCCACGGCCTGACCCGCCCGATCGTTGAGGAGGCTATCTACAGAGCCAAGGAAGCAAGAGAATATATCATGAACGAGATCATGACACCGGCGATTGCCGAGCCTCGCAAAGAACTTTCTCCATATGCACCGAAGATCTGCCAGATCCATATCGATCCGGACAAGATCGGCGATGTTGTCGGCAAGCAGGGCAAGGTTATCAACAGAATCATCGATGAGACAGGCGTCAAGATCGATATCGACGAGGACGGTTCCGTATCCATCTGCGGTACCGATGCGGATGCTATTCAGAAGGCAATCGACACGATCGAGATGATCGTCAGCGATTTTGAAGAAGGCCGCATTTATACAGGCAAGGTTGTCAGCATCAAGGAATTCGGTGCATTCCTCGAATTCGCACCGGGCAAGGAAGGCCTTGTGCATATTTCCAAACTTTCCAAGAAGAGAGTCAACCGTGTTGAGGATGTTCTTACGCTTGGCGATGTAATCCGTGTAAAATGCCTCGGCAAGGACAAGATGGGCCGCGTAAGCTTCAGCAAGAAGGATGCGGAATAATCAGAATTTCATAATTGTGTTTGTGATTTTACACATCGAAAGGCGTCAAGATTCTTGACGCCTTTGTTGAATTGTATTAAAATACACTAAGGAGTGACTTATATTTATAATCACTATGGTATGGTAACACATAGAAAGGAGATTTATCATGGCAAAAGTTATGAAAACTATGGATGGTAATACCGCCGTTGCCTGGACGTCCTATGCGTTCACTGAGGTAGCCGGTATCTTCCCTATCACACCATCCTCACCTATGGCAGAAGTTACCGATGATTGGGCTGCTAATGGCAGAAAGAACATCTTCGGTCAGACTGTTAATGTCGTAGAGATGCAGTCAGAGGGAGGCGCTTCTGGTACCGTTCATGGTTCACTTCAGGCAGGTGCTTTAACCACTACCTACACCGCTTCACAGGGTCTCTTACTCATGATCCCTAACATGTACAAGATCGCAGGTGAATTACTTCCTTGCGTAATCCATGTAAGTGCACGTGCATTAGCATATCATGCACTGAACATCTTCGGTGATCATTCCGATGTTATGGCTTGCCGTCAGACTGGTTTCGCAATGCTTTGCTCCAACTCTGTACAGGAAGCTATGGACCTTGCAGCTGTTGCTCATCTTTCTGCAATCAAGAGCAGAGTTCCGTTCCTTCACTTCTTCGATGGTTTCAGAACTTCTCATGAGATTCAGAAGGTTGAGTGCACAGACTATGATGAACTTGCTAAGCTCGTTGATTACGATGCAATCGATGAATTCAGAGCAAGAGCTCTTAATCCGGAGCATCCTGTAATCAGAGGTACAGCTGAGAACGCTGATATCTACTTCCAGGGCCGTGAAGCAAGCAACAAGTTCTACGATGCAGTTCCTGCAATCGTTGATGATTATATGGCTAAGGTCAGCGAGATGACCGGCCGTGATTACAAGGCATTCAATTACTACGGTGCTCCGGACGCAGAGAACATCATCATCGCTATGGGTTCAATGTGCCAGGCTGCTGAGGAAGTTATTGATTACCTTACCGCTAAGGGCGAGAAGGTTGGTATCGTAGAGGTACATCTTTACAGACCGTTCAGCGCTGAGAGACTCTTTGCTGCAATTCCTGCAACAGTTAAGAAGATCGCAGTTATGGATAGAGTTAAGGAAGTTACCGGCTATGGCGAACCGCTTTATGTTGATGTATGTGCAGCTTGCTACAAGGAAGGCAAGAACTACACAGTAGTCGGCGGACGTTATGGTCTTGGTTCCAAGGATGTTACACCTGGTACAATCATGTCCATCTATGACAACCTTGCTCAGGATGAGCCGAAGAACAACTTCACAGTTGGTATCATCGATGATGTTACCAATCTTTCACTTCCGATCCATGAGGAAGTTGATGTTGCTCCAGAGGGAACAAAGAGCTGCATCTTCTGGGGTCTTGGTTCTGATGGTACCGTTGGTGCTAACAAGAACTCCATCAAGATCATTGGTGATCATACTGATATGTATGCTCAGGCATATTTCTTCTATGATTCCAAGAAGTCCGGCGGTCTTACTCAGTCTCATCTTCGTTTCGGTAAGACTCCGATCAAGTCAACCTATCTTATCAGAACGGCTGATTTCGTTGCTTGCCATAATGAAGCATATATCCATATGTACAGCAACATTCTCCGTGACCTGAAGCCAGGCGGAACATTCCTGTTCAACACAATCTGGGATATGGATGGTCTCGAAGCAAATCTTCCTGCACATGTAAAGCGTGAAATCGCTCAGAAGCATATCAACTTCTACACAATCGATGCTACAGCAGTAGATGCTAAGCTTCACCTGAACGGCAAGACCAATGCAGTTCTTCAGGCAGCATTCTTCAAGCTGGCTGACATCATCCCGATCGACACCGCTGTTAAGTACATGAAGGAAATGATCGTTCATTCTTACGGCAAGAAGGGCGAGGATGTTGTTAACAAGAACTTCGCAGCAGTAGACGCTGGTCTTGAAGGCATCAAGAAGATCGATGTTCCAGCAAGCTGGGCTAATGCTCAGGATGAGCCGGAAGAGAAGAGAGAGATGCCAGATTTCGTAAAGAATGTATGCGTACCGATGAACGCACAGGATGGCGATGCACTTCCGATCTCCGCATTCAACGGTGTTGAAGATGGTACATTCCCTCTTGGAACAGCTGCTTATGAGAAGCGTGGTGTTTCCGTAAGAGTTCCGCAGTGGGATGGCACTAAGTGTATCCAGTGCAACCAGTGCTCATTTGTATGTCCTCATGCTACAATCAGACCTGTACTCCTTACCGATGAAGAAGCTAAGACTGCTCCGGAAGGATTTGGCGCTGTTGAAGGCAAGGCACAGCTCAAGGGTAAATTCCAGTTCAAGATGCAGGTATCTCCGCTTGACTGTCTTGGATGCGGAAGCTGCGCTAATGTATGCCCTGTTAAGGCTCTTACGATGGTACCGATCGCTGATACCCTCAAAGAAGCTCCGAACTGGGATTATGCAGTAGCTCTTCCTACTAAGGAAAATCCTCTTGACAAGTATACATTAAAGGGTTCACAGTTTGAGAAGCCGCTCCTTGAGTTCTCAGGCGCATGCGCAGGCTGTGGTGAGACACCTTACATCAAACTCGTTACACAGCTCTTCGGTGACAGAATGCTTGTTGCTAACGCAACAGGATGCTCCTCTATCTGGGGTGCTTCTGCTCCGTCAATGCCATACACAACCAACGACAAGGGTCAGGGTCCTGCTTGGGCTAACTCACTCTTCGAGGATAACGCTGAGTATGGTCTTGGTATGGAACTTGCTACAAAGCACAGAAGAAATGCTCTTACTGATGAAGTTAAAGGTATCGCTACTAACACTGCTTCCATCAACTCTATCCTTGAGCGTTTAACTGCTATCGAAGCTAAGCTTGATGCAGCTAGTAGCTCAGAAGTAGACAAAGGCACAGTAGACAACGCAACTGTAGGTGGTGAGGATACTCCTTCTACTGATACTACAGGTGATGAGTCTACAGAGGCAACTAACCCTTAATTTAAGTATTTATGAAACCGTTAGAGTACCTGCCAGTTGGCAGGTACTCTAGCCTTTTAGTGTAGATGATTTTTTTTTATATAGGGGTAGAAAGTTCGTCAGAATTATAAATATATATTATTCATATGAAGCGTATCAACTATAGGAGATTTACATATGCTTGATATATCCAGTAATTCAGCGATTATTGTTATCGCTTGCTTAGTAGGTGCATTCATACTTTTGTTCTCGCTCAAAGCGCTCAATAAGACTTATTTTGCTTGGATTAAGTCATCGATTTATTTCCATTTCA
>OMWM01000053.1 GCA_900314775.1 uncultured Eubacteriales bacterium
TCACGATGGACACCCTTGCCTTCGGCTATATCCTTCCCACTACCGGGCGGATTCCGGACTTTCACCGGTTAGAAACGTGCGCCCGCCGGGCGCACCAAAATAAAAGAGATACAGTCTTGTTTTATCACTGACTGTATCTCTTTTTCTGCTTTTATCTCAATATCCCGCTCAGTGCTGTACCAGCATCCGGCTCACGAGGAACTGATATTCGTCGATGGTCTTCTTCATCGCCAGTGCCTCGTTGATATCGTAATCCGTAAACTGTCCGGACTTATAGGCGATGACACGGTTGGTCGCGCCGCCCAGCAGCAGATCGACCGCATAGGCGCCCATGGTCGAAGCATATACCCTGTCCTTCGCCGTCGGACGGCCGCCCCGCTGAATATAGCCGAGGATCGTCGCCCTTGTCTCAATGCCGGTCGCCGCCTCGAGCCGCTTGGCCAGACGGTTGGATTCGCCGATGCCTTCCGCATTGATGATAATATGATGGGTCTTGCCCTTCTTACGGTTGTTCAGGATCGTCTCGACGAGATCCTGCTCATCAAATTCTTCCTTCTCCGGAATCAGAATACCGTCCGCGCCGTTGGCGATGTTGCACCAGAGTGCGATGTAGCCGGCGTTCCGTCCCATGACCTCGATGATACTGCAGCGCTCATGGGAGGTCGAAGTATCCTGAATCTTGTCGATGGCGTCTACCGCTGTGTTGACCGCCGTATCGAATCCGATCGTATAATCCGTACAGGCGATATCCAGATCGATTGTTCCCGGAAGCGCAACCGTGTTGATTCCCAGGTTGGACAGCGCCTGCGCGCCCTTGAACGAACCGTCGCCGCCGATTACAATCAGGCTGTCAATGCCGTTGTCGCGAAGTACCTGCGCACCCTTCTCCTGTCCTTCCGGCGTCATGAACTCCTTGCATCTGGCGGTGTAAAGAATTGTGCCGCCCTTGCGCATGATCTCGGAAACCATCTTCTCATCCATATCGATGATCTCGCCGTTCAGAAGTCCGGCATAGCCGCGCATGATTCCCTTGACTTCAATGCCGCTTGCGAGGGCCGTCATCACCACGGCGCGGATGGCCGCATTCATGCCCGGCGCATCGCCGCCGCTTGTAAGCACTCCGATTGTCTTAACTTCTCCCATTTTTACGCCTCTTTCCGGTTAATCCAGATAACTGTAGTAAACGTTGCCTGCTTTATCAAACATCTCCTCGGCATTGCTCATCGACACAGTCGAAGTCTCGCCGGTGGAGAGGTCTGTCATGTAAATATAGCTGCTGTCATAGCCCGTAATCAGGCTCCAGCTGTCATCGCCGGTCTTCGCCGCCACGAGCCTGTCTCTATAGATGAAATGCAGCACATCCTCGAGCTCCATGCCGGTCAGATCCGCCGCTTCCACCGGAAGTTCCTGCTTCATGGCATCCGGCACGGACAGGGAAGCATCCTGATAGCTGATGTCCGTCCAGCCTTCATAAGCGGCAATATTGCGGACCGCAGCTTCGCCGAGGCCGCTGCCCTCGCCGGTCACAAATTCATCCGGCATCTCCAGGCTCCACCGGTAAGCCGCACCGCTGTACTGCCATACGATCTTGCCATTGCTGGCCATGATGAGGCCGCCGTTTTCGTTGCCATCGTCCACGGCATCGCGCAGACGCTGGTACTGTGTGGCATTCCGGCCGCCGCTGTACAGGTAATAGCACAGTCCGGAATCATCGGTTCCGCTGTAATCCTTTGTAATATCATAGCCCGGATTCATCAGACGCGCCGTCTGGCGGACAGCCGTCACATCCTTCGCGCCGTCCAGCAGCAGACCGGTCACGGTGCCGCGCACGCTGTCCGAATTCTGCTCGAGTGAAACAGAACTCTTCTCCTCGTCGTTGTTGACTATGATGCCGTCGTAAACCGTATCCGAAGCATCGCTCTGCGATGTCAGCTCCAGCCGGAGATCGTCATCCTCCACGGTCACATCCGTGATCAGGTAGCCTTCCCGGCTGTAGCTCTTGAGCTCTGTGCCGTCTGTCTTGATGATATGTAGCTCGCTGACCGGAAGCGTCGTGAAATCCTGATTTTCATCGTAATACTGCGGGTCCACGAGTCCGAAAATGATATTGCCGTTTGTAAATCCCATCGGCACCGTGTACATGTTATCGCTGCCGATCGTATGGGTCTCCCCGCTGTTCAGATCAATCAGCGTGATGATCTGCTTGCTGTCCGGATTGCTTTCGTCACCGGTCATCGCCAGTTCACCCGCATTGGACGCAATCATGCTGCGCCCGCTGATGTTCTCGTAGACCGGATTGAAATAGCCCAGATCAATATCGATATCATAGATGCTGTCATCGAGCATCATGTAAATATCATTGCTGCTGTTCATATACGCCAGCTGGCTGATCGAGCTGTGCAGCTGCACATAGCTTCTTGTATAAGGAATAAATGCTTCCTGGCTCAGCGAAACATCTTCGTTATTATAATGATAGATCAGCACACCGTTCTGTCCTTCAAACGTGCCGAACGGCATATAGCCATATACGGCAAAGTAGAGGTCGCCCGTATCCGGATCCGTGCTGATCACCCTGACGCCGGTCTGCTCATCCGCACCGATTCCTTCGTTATCGCTACGCAGCGAATAAACATCCGTATAGATGTTATTGGCCTTGTCATACAGGCAGAGTGTCCGCCCGTCGGTGATATATACGTACTGATCGTCCTTGCCGAATGCATAATAGGACAGATCATCCGTGCTGACTATACCCAGATCCAGCATGCTGTCCGACACAGCGCTGTCCACCGTGCTGAGCTGCTGGGAAACCGTCCGCCGGAAATCAAGCAGCGAAGCAGTGCTGCTGCTGTAGCTCACACGGTAATATTCCTGCACATCATAGACGTTCTGGCTGTCTTCCTCCCCGGACTCAACCTGGTAGGAAAGCAGGAAAACGGCCTGTTCCGTGTTGATCTCCCAGAGTGTTATGCTGATATCGCTCGTACGGACAGGGCTGAGCGAGCCCCATGTCACCATGTCCGCCGTCGAATTCTGCGTCACATGGCTGAGATCCGTGCTCGTGGTATCCGTTGCATCGAGGTACTGGCTGATATCCTCCTGACGTCCCTTGCTGAATGTCGCCTCGTTGAAATCCGTGACAAACTTCAGCTTCTCCGTCACGTGCATACCCTTGCCGTAATGAACCCGCGTATAGTAATGCACAGGCGCCGAGCCGCCGCTGTCGACAATCAGGTGCAGGCAGTATTCACAGTTGGTCTCCAGTTCGCCGCTGAAACTGATGCTCGTCGCAAATACCGAACCGGATTTCGTGATCTCACCGCTGCTGCCCGATTCCACCAGTGTATCAAAGCTGTCATTGTACAGTTCATACGAAACAGAATTGATCTGATCCGCGTTTTCTATATCCAGGTTGACCGTCTTGCTGTCCTCGACCGGCGTCAGCGAATTGCGCAGATACGCGCCGTCCTCTTCCGATACAAAGCCGTGCATCTCATTGATCTGGCGTCCGCCGGCTGTCACGCTGACGATCGGCAGCTCCGAATGCGCGGTCTGACTGCTCACCGTGTCAACACCGCCATTGATCAGCAGGTCGCTGATAAAGGCTGATAAAATAAAAATGCCAAGGTAAACTATGGCAGTGATTATAATCCTTTTTTTCTTGCCCATCAGGCTTATCTCCATTCTTCTGCTTTTGTAATATTAGCATATGCGGCATACCTATGCAAAGTATAATTTTGCGCTTTTCTCCGGCGGTGCTATGAAATTGCAGGGGAATCGTGTATAATACTTCTGTATGTTTAAAATCAAGTAAGAAAGTTTTAATAATGAAGAAATGAAAGAAGAAAATGAAGAGAAGCATCTGTCCGAGGACGGCAGAAAGCGGCCGCGCTACAGCGGCATACTGCTGCATCCCACTTCCCTGCCGGGAAGATACGGGATCGGCGACCTCGGCAGAGATGCCTGGAAGTTTATCGATTTTCTCGACGAGGCGGACCAGTCTGTCTGGCAGTGCCTGCCGCTCGGACCGCTCGGCAGCAGCGGTTCCCCGTATCAGAGCCTGTCAGCCTTTGCCGGCAACATCCTGCTGATCAGCCCGGATCTTCTCGCTGAAGACGGACTGCTCGAGGAGAGCGACCTGGCAGACTGTCCTGATTTTTCGCCGTATACTGTAGACTACGAAGCGGCCGCCGCTTATAAGACGGCGCTCCTGGAACTTGCCTACCGGCATTTTCTGGAAAAACCGCTGCCGGAGATTCAGCAGGAATACGAGACATTTATCCGCCGTGAATCGTTCTGGCTCGATGACTACGCCCTGTTCTGCTCTGTTTCTGAAGAAGAGGGAACGCCGGACTGGACGTCATGGACACCCGGCCTGGCAAAGCGCAGACCGGAGGCTCTTGAGGCGGCGAAGGTGCGTCTTGCACAGCGCATGGGCTATTACCGTTTCACGCAGTATCTTTTCTCACGTCAGTGGGACAGGCTGCACCGTCTTGCATCGTCCCGGCATATCACCCTGATCGGCGATATCCCGATCTATCTGTCTGAAAACAGTGCGGACGTCTGGGCTAATCCGGAACTTTTCGAGCTGGACAGCACCGGCCATCCGACGGACGTATCCGGCGTGCCGCCGGATTATTTTTCGGCGACAGGACAGCTGTGGAACAATCCGCTCTACAACTGGCCGGAGCACAAAAGAACGGGCTACGCCTGGTGGATCGCGCGGATCCGCCGGCAGGTCAGTCTGACCGATATCGTGCGGCTCGATCATTTCCGCGGTCTGGAAGCGTACTGGTCGGTACCGGCCGGTGAGAAGACCGCCGTCGGCGGACACTGGTGCAAGGGACCCGGCAGTGATTTTCTGAAAGCACTGCGCAGTGGGCTCGGCGGCCGGCTTCCGCTGATCGCCGAGGACCTCGGCATCATCACCCCGCCGGTCAGGGCGCTGCGTGATGAGTTCGGTCTTCCGGGCATGAAGGTGCTGCAGTTCGCTTTTGACGGAGACGAGAGTGATTATCTTCCGTATCTGTATGACGAGAACTGCATCTGCTACACCGGTACACACGACAACAACACGACGCTTGGCTGGTTTATGGAGACAGACGAGGCGGTGCGCGAGCGTGTCCGCAGCTATCTGCATTCGGACGGCAGCGACATCAGCTGGGAGATGATCCGGCTGGCGGTAAGTTCCGTCGCCCGCTATGCCATTTACCCGCTGCAGGATGTGCTCGGATACGGCGGCGACTGCCGCATGAATATCCCCGGCGTCGCGGAAGGCAACTGGAACTGGCGTTTCACCTGGGAGGCGCTGAGCCCGGATGCGGCCGCACGGCTGCGTGAACTGAACCGGATCTACGGCCGCTCCCGCTCGAGACTGGAGGGCTGAAAATGTTACGGACAATTTTATGTGTGCTTTATCTGATCTGGTACTTTATCATGTCCCTGCCGTTTATCCTGTATCAGGAGACGGCGGGCAGACGCAATCCCGACCGGCGGGCACGGCAGACGAGTGCCTTTGTCAATATGGGATTCAGGCAGCTGCAGGCCTGTGCCGGCATGAAGATCACCGTGATCGGCCATGAGAATGTGCCGAAGGACAAACCGGTGCTCTACATCTGCAATCACAGGAGCTATTTCGACATCGTGACGCTCTTCCCGCTGACCTATCCGGTAACCGGCTTCGTCGCGAAGAAGCAGATGGAGAAGATCCCGCTGCTGTCCAACCTGATGCGGTATGTGCACTGCGAGTTTCTCGACCGCGACAACATCCGCGAAGGCATGAAGAGCATTCTGCGCGCGATCGACACCGTCAAGGCGGGCAATTCCATGGTTATTTTCCCGGAAGGCACGCGCAACCACGGCAGCGAGCTGCTCGAATTCAAGCAGGGAAGCTTCAAGATCGCCGAGCGTTCCGGATGCCCGGTCGTACCGGTGGCCGTTTCCAACGCGGACGATGTTTTTGAAAATCACATGCCTTTTGTAAAGGGACAGCACATCGTCATCGAATTCGGCAAGCCGATCCTGATCGGCGATCTGCCGCAGGAGGAAAAAAGGCACATCGCCCCTTACGTGCAGGGCATTATTTCCGATATGCTTCATAAGAACAGCCGGCCGATCGCAGGTTAAAATTAACAGATCGGGTATTTCAATTTTATTTTATAAATGTTACACTAACTATATCGTAAGAAGGAGGGGTACAGCGATATGACCATCGAACCAATAGCGGCTGCCCTGTCAGCCAGCGTCATTCTCATGATTGTGATCATCGCTCTGGCAGCCGTATTCGTCGTACTTACAATCTACGGCAGAAAACAGGAGAAGAAATACGCAGAAACCCAGAGGCAGGTTGAAGAGGCGGCCAGACCGGCCACCATATTGGTCATTGATAAGAAACAGATGAAGATGACAGAGGCAGGTTTCCCGAAATTTGTCATGGACAGTCTCCCGAAACAGGCAAAAAGAGCCAAGGTATACGTCGTCAAAGCGAAGATCGGCCCGAAGATTCAGCCGTTCATGTGCAGTGAGGAAGTATTCAACCTGGCTCCGAAGGGACAGTCCGTACGAGCTATGATCAGCGGTTTCTACATCACCGAGATGAGAAGCGTCCGCGGACCGGCGCTCGTTCCGGACAAGAAGCTTTCCTGGCGTGAACGCATCAAGAAGCGCGCTATGAAAGATGTCTGAACTGCGGTAATTGCTCAATAAGAATATCTTTATTATTCAGAGAAGGATCCTCGATGACAGCGTCAAGCATGGCATCGAGGATTTTTCCTATCTCAGGGCCCGGACGCACGCCGGCAGCGATCAGATCGCGGCCGCCCACCGCAAGGTCGGACAGCCGGAAGCACTGCCCTTCTGCCTGCACCGCGCGTGCTTTCTCCAGCACGCGGCTGTAGAACGCCTTCCTGTCGGGGTCGTCTGTCTGCGCCGTCTGCACTGCAATCAGGTCCGGGAAAATATCCTCGCCCGCATCGTGCAGTGCGCGCCGGATATCCTTTTCTTCAAGCGTATACGCCATCTGGCTGCAGGCGATCAGCCGCATCGTCTTCTCGCGCGTATCGTTGTCTGACTTCAGGCGCCGCAGGATACGGTCCGCCATCTGCGTGCTCTCCTGCACATCCCGGCCGAATCCGGCAAAAAGGACAGCCGCGCGAAGAGGCGTCTCCGGTCTTACCTGCCGCATCTGGTGCGCCGCTCTCCCGGCGGCTTCCGGGTCTGATGCGCACATGGCGTCATATTCCGGCAGGAAGCAGGCGGTGATCCCGAGCTTTCTGGCCTCATCGAAGCATTCCGGGTGGTCGGAATCGATGGTCTTCACGAACTCTGTCCGGATACGCTCGGCGCTCACGCTGTGCAGATTCGGTGCCGCACGGCGCACGGCCTCCCTCGTCTCTTCCTCTATTGAGAAATTCAGCTGCGCCGCAAAACGCACCGCGCGGAGAATACGCAGCGCATCCTCCCCGAACCGGCGGTCTGGGTCGCCGACGCACCGTACCACATGCCGCCGCAGATCGCCGATGCCGTCAAAGGCATCCACCAGCCCGGCCTGCGGATGATATGCCATGGCGTTGATTGTAAAATCGCGGCGTTCCAGGTCACCGATCAGATTCTCTGTAAACGTAACGCTGTCCGGATGCCGGCCATCGCTGTAGCTGCCGTCGATACGGTATGTCGTCACTTCCACGCCCGCACCGCCTGTCAGAACGGTCACGGTCCCGTGTTTGATACCCGTATCCACCGTGCGCCGAAACAGCTTCTTGACCTGCCGCGGGCGCGCCGAAGTCGTCACGTCCCAGTCATTCGGCTGCCGGCCGAGCAGGCTGTCCCGCACGCAGCCGCCCACCACAAACGCTTCATAGCCGGCCTGCGTCAGGCGGTCCAGCACCGCGCATACATTTTCCGGTACATTTATTCTGATCTCATCCAATTTTCCGTCTCCATCTCATCCATAATCATACAGCTGTCTGCATGCAAAGAGCAGGCAGCACCTTCCGGGTAAAAAAGCCCGCTGCACCGCCTGCTCTTCTTAGCATAAAGTTCTGATAAACCGCAATTAAGCCTTGCCGACAGAACCGAACAGTTCCATCTTCTCTTTAACCTTGGCCTTGATGGCTTCTGTACCCGGAGCAAGAACCTTACGAGGATCAAATCCCTTGCTGACCTTATCCTTGTCTGCTTCGATGTAGCCTCTTACAGCCGCGGTAAATACGATCTGGCACTCTGTGTTGACATTGACCTTGGCAACGCCGAGGCTGATGGCCTTCTTGACCTGGTCATCCGGAATGCCTGTGCCGCCGTGCAGAACGAGCGGAATATCGCCTGTCGCCTCACGGATCGCTTTCAGCGTATCAAAGCTGAGGCCTGCCCAGTTCGGAGGATAAACACCGTGAATGTTGCCGATGCCGGCTGCCAGCATATCGATGCCGAGGTCGGTGATCCGCTTGCACTCTTCCGGATCTGCGCACTCGCCTGCGGCGATGACGCCATCTTCCTCGCCGCCGATCGCACCTACCTCTGCCTCAATAGAAAGGCCGAGATGATGTGCCACGCTGACGAGTTCCTTCGTCTTCTCAATATTCTCATCGATCGGATAATGAGATCCGTCGAACATAATAGAGGTAAATCCGGCTTTGATGCACTTGTAGGATCCTTCATAGGTACCGTGATCCAGGTGCAGTGCTACAGGAACGGTAATGCCAAGTTCGCTGTCCATGGCCTTAACCATCGCCGATACGGTATTGAAACCGCACATATACTTGCCTGCGCCTTCAGAAACACCCAGAATAACAGGGGACTGCAGCTCCTGTGCCGTCTGAAGAATGGCCTTCGTCCACTCCAGATTGTTAATGTTGAAAGCGCCTACGGCATAATGGCCGGCTTCCGCCTTCTGCAGCATCTCTTTTGCTGTTGTTAACATAATGCACCTCCATAAAATTCAAAAATAGGTTATTCCTATTATACGTCAGGTCCGTTTCAAAAACAACAGTTCCGCCGGAACTCATCTGTTAAATATATCTTCTCCGAAACGAAGCTTTGCGTAATCGATAATCAGATCCACCGCTCCGTCGATGCCGGTCTCGCTGGTGCGGATCGCAAGATCATATGTCCCGCAGTCACGCCACTTCTCGCCGGTGTAATGGGTGAAATAATTCTCCCTGTCCTTGTCGGTCCTGTGAATCTGCTTCGCCGCTTCATCCCAGCCGATTCCTTCGGACTGCATGATCCGTTTCGCGCGGAAATTCATATCCGCACTCAGGAAAACGCGGATCACCTGCGGGTAATCCCGCAGCAGATACCCGGCGCACCGGCCGATCATGATGCAGTCCTCGCGGTCGGCGAACTCTTTGATCACATCCGCCTGCATCTGGAAGATCTTATCCCGCATCACCGTGCTCTCATACGGATTGGCGCCGAAATTCATCTTGAAGGTGCCCAGCAGCAGCGTCGACACGAGGCTGTCTGCCGGTTTCTCATCGTTCTCGCTGAAATATTTCTGGTCGATGCCCGTGCGGTCAGCCGCCACACGCACGATATCGGCGTTGTGCACGGCAATGCCGAGCCGTTCCGACAGTTTGCCGCCGATCTCCAGGCCGCCGCTGCCGTATTCTCTGTTAATGGAAATAATTACATGGTCCATGGCTTCTCCTCATGGTTTTACTGATTGTCCTGTCTGTGCATGATGACGTGCTCCGCCGCCACCGCCGCATGCAGTGTATACGAATCCCAGTCCCTGTTGGCGTCTGTGACAACCGCCTTCAGGCTGACTGTGCAGCCACCCTTTCTGAGCTCTGCCAGAAAGGTGTCCAGCATACTGCGGGAAAAGCCCTTGAACACAAGCATCTCATCGGTAAAAGGAACGTTGTCCGCCGCGCCGGCTCCGGTCTTCTCATAGCCCGGAAGCTTCGCCGCGTACCCGATCTTCTCGCCGAACTCTTCCGGTTCCACCGTGCGGATGCCGAGGCCGAGTTTCATGCAGATCATGCGGATCTTCCGTCCTTTTTCTCCGCCCAGATTGTAAAATAATACGGTGCCGTTGTTATTCATCGCGGTCTCCTTCTTGCTTATCATTAAACAGACGCGCCTTGCCCTTCGAACTGACCTGAATATCCACGTAGCACTGCCCGATCTCAACCGAGTTCATGGTCAGAATATAACCGATTCTCAGTGTCAGCGCATCTTCCTCCAGGCTGTATTCCATGAGATTGGTATCGATCTCGATCAGCAGATCGCCGATCGGTGTGCCGTAGCGGCACATGGTCTTCTCTCCGTTGGAAAAAATCATATGAACACGGCCGCTGCCGTGCTTGATGACATCCACCTGGTTCTCCGTGATTTTCAGTGTCGTGTGTTCGGTGTCCGCGTCCTCATCATAGCGGTCATAAACTACATAGTGTTTGCCGCCGCGGAAATAATATTTGGCCGGCGTGATGACTTCTCCGGCGTCATCCTCTTCCATATCCGGCCTGCTGCCGCGGATCACGGTCAGAACGTCTTCTGTCATCTGGCCTCTCCGGCAGCTTTCTTCGCCTTCTCTTCCATCTCCTGTGCATGGATCTTACTGAGAACGGCCTTCTCCTGTGCAAGGATATGACGGTGCATGATGCTGACCGCCTTCTCCTCATCGCGTGTACGGATGGCTTCGGTAATCTGAATATGCTCCTCTGCCAGCGTACGGTGCGCACTCTCGTCCTTCAGGTATTCCAGTCTATAGCGGTACATCTGCTCACGCAGGTTGTTGAGCATCTGCACGAGTCTCTGGTTCTCCGTTGCCGCATAGATGATGTCGTGGAAAGCCACATCCTTCTTCGCCAGCTCGTGGAAATCGTCTCCCTCGTCGACGGCGCGGCTGAAAGCATCGCAGGCGGAGCGCAGCTGCACGATATCGTCCTCGAACATTCTCTGCACTGCCAGCTGTGTAGCCAGGTCCTCAAGGCTTGCACGCACCTCGAGTACATCCCGCAGATCCTTCTCCGTGATCTTCGCGACAATCGCGCCCTTGCGCGGAATCATCACAACAAGGCCGTCCAGCTCCAGTTTGCGGATGGCTTCACGGATCGGCGTACGGCTGACCCCGAGCTTATTGGCCAGTGCCACCTCCATCAGACGCTCACCCGGCTCCAGTTCTCCCTTTAAAATTGCTCTTCTCAGTGTATTGAAAACAACCTCCCGCAGCGGAAGATATTCATTAACCGTAACATCAAAATCTTTCATAAGACACTCCTCGAACGGATCGGCTCCGTAAGGATAACGCAATCCGTATATTCTTCCCTGGATAACATATTGCTAGCATATTTTGCTACTTCTGCATTGTCAAAAAGTCCGTAAACAGCCGGTCCGCTGCCCGTCATCAGTGTGCCGAGCGCTCCGTAGATCCGCATATCACCGCAGATATCCTTCAGCTCCGGATGTGCCTTCATCGTGACAGATTCGAGCACGTTGCCCAGCTTGCCGCAAAGGCCGAGAAGATTTCCCTGCCTGATCTCCTCCACAATACCATCAATGTCCGGATGCTCCAGCTCCGACACAGGCCCAAGTGCCTGATAAACTTCTTTGGTTGAGACCTCATAGGCCGGCTTGACAATCAGAATGCCGCACGGCGGCATCTTGGCAATCGGCGTGATCTTCTCGCCGATTCCTTCGCAGAGCGCCGTCACCTGCCGGATGCAGTAAGGTACGTCCGCTCCGATCTGCACGGCCTCCCGGCAAAGCGTCTCGTCGTCGAGGCCGAGTTCATACATGTCGTTCATGCCGCGGATGACGGCTGCTGCATCCGCACTTCCGCCGGCCATGCCGGCACCTGTCGGAATCATCTTGGTAATATCAATGGATATGCCGCGCTGCAGATTATAGTGATCCATCATCAGTGCGGCGGCTTTATAGGCAAGATTGCTCTCATCATCCGCGATACTGTCCAGATCTGTGTGTACCGAGATCTCTCTGTCCGATCTCATCGTAAGGTTCAGTTCATCATGCAGCTGCAGCGTCTGCATGACCATGCGGACCTCATGGTAACCGTCCGGGCGCACGCCCGTAACATCAAGGCCAAGGTTGATCTTGGCGTAAGCATTCAGTGCATAACTGTCCATAACAGCAAATATCATCCCCTTCGTATTTCAGGCATTTCGTCAGCCTTTATCTGATGTATACAATATATATCATGACATGTTTTTTTTCAAGTACCCTGTATCTAATGAAGTACATTTCATGTGTTTTTAAAAGGACTTTTTTTATTATTTGGGCAATTTTCTGCAAAAGATGCCGCATAAAAATACATAAAAAAGTCCCCCAACCACCCAACGTCATCAAGATAAAGTTTATTACCTACGCATAAATAATACCCTTTCATATCTTGTTGGAAAGATTTTAAAGCACCACTAATGAAATCTGTATCAGAAACATGAAAAACCTGTGAAGCGTAGTCTATAACAGATGCACTGGAAGGATCCTCGTAATTATTTACAATACACAGATCCTTACCCTTTGTATCTTCAGCACCATAGCCAATACGAAAGGCCACTTCTTTCATCAACATAGAGCCCAAAGCTTTTTTTTCAAAAACAGAAAGATTTTCATGATCAACAACAGCATATGGCGAGCCATACTCCTGAATAGCGTGTCTGACAAGAGAAATAACATCTGAAGACAATCTTTTGTCGGTATCCTGATCAGGTCTTCCGCGGTCAGATGCCCCATTACGGCACCTGAGCCATACTGATTGTGAAATTTTCTGTCAATCATATTGCCAATATCATGTACTGCCGCAGCAGCAAGAGCAAGAGTTTTGTCAATCTTTTCTGTTAATCCATAAGCAGATAAATCAGAATTAACAATATCAGTATAAATATCTGTACGCCAGGCAGCACCAACAATATGTTAATAACTAAAACTTCCCACACTCAAAAGGTGTGTTGAACCTTGAAAACTCAGTCAAGTCCAAATTTGTGTGTAAATTGCCTTTAGGTTCATTCTGGTCAGGCAACCTGTAAGAGGGAGGCCTGTTCCTCCGCAATCAGGTGGAGCCT
>OMWM01000052.1 GCA_900314775.1 uncultured Eubacteriales bacterium
TGGCAAAGGCGGGTTTAGCGGCATAAAGATCCTATCTGATTGCCTGTATTATTGAGTTTTCAAGGTGCGAAGCCCATTTTTGCTATGGGAAGTTTTAGTAAATAACTTTGAGAAAATCTCCTGGCTCCACTTACATTCCTCCGATAACTCTTTTATCATTTCATGCTATTCATTATACCGCAAACATGTCTTATATTTGGGACTCAATCATTTATTCTACGAGATAAGGAGGCGCCAAATATCAATATTTTCAAGATGACACTCGTCATAATTCTATTATGCAATCATCATCACAGATACAGTTTCCAAAGCACCTCTCAGCGCGATTGTCATAGTTTCGAGCAGAGCGACAATCACCATGCTCATAGCCATGAATACGGCGAATCCAATCACTTGGTGCCACATGCCAAAACACGCCGCCAAGATGATAGCAAGCACCATGATTCCCCAGAAAAGGTTATGAATAACTTCGTAGACTCCTCCAATGAAGGCCACAACAATATAAAGAACGAACAGCGCCAGCAATACCGGAAGCAGTAGCAGCTTCCTGACCAGCTTTACCATAAACATCGACCCCCTCCTCACACAACAGCTGCCTACAGTTCCGGCTCGCTGTGCATACCTCGCATAATAGACATGATCTTGTGCTGATCTCGTTCTTTCAATTCGGAGAACATCTGCACATAACTCTGCATTCTGTTCTCGCGTTTACACCACTCCTCTCCGTAGATCAGTTCGTTTGTTGTCACGTGATACAAAGCCGCGAATTTCGGGATCTCATAGGCATACACCATCCGTTTTCCGGCTTCGATCGCGCTGAGTGTAGGCCTTGACATACCCATCGCCGTGGCCGCATCCTCCTGCTTCATTCCACATTTTAGTCTTGCGTTTTTCACCCTTTCTCCTGTTGGATCCAACATACGCTATCCTCCTATCATTTTGTCCTTAATATGTATGTCAGCATTTCTGACATTCAAGTTCAAAATATAGACATCGCTCATTTGATCGAGCCATGCCGTCTCGTAAGGATATCGTATCCTGGATCATAAGAATTTACAAGTTGCACTTCCCCAGGTTGGTTGGAAATTATAGGGAAATCTTGAAATAGCTTGATTTATAAGCCTTTCTGGTGTTGTCCCTATTATGCCATACGCATCAATGACAATATAGTCAAAATCTTCCGGGCCGAAATACTCTGCATTCAGATATTTTTCCTGTCCCAGCGTCTCAACCGAGGCGAAAATCAGGTCGGCATCCGTGTCTTTATGGGTACTGTCAAACAGCCCTGCACTGGCATCCGGACGCACATTCTGAAAAGACCGCATTGCCTGTTTCAGGATTTCCTCCCTGTGCGCGGCAAACAGCACGCGTTTATATGGCAGTGAATCAAACGCCGCAAGGTAGGTTTTGCCGATGCCGGTTGCCGCCTGCACCAGTGCTTTCTGCGCACCTTCCGCACGGCTTCTGTCCAGTCGGTAAAGAGCCTCAATCTGTGCGCCGCGCGGCTGATAGAGGGCTGTCACGGTTTTGTACGGCTGACCGGCTTCTCCCAGAATGCCGGCCGGTTCGGATTTCTTCTCCTGTCCGGACAGTTCCTCGCCGGACTTCATCAGTTCACTGTCCGCATCATACCGGTTAAGATCATGATACACAGCAGGATGATGCCAGCTGTCAGAATATTTCTGCAGCACATCATCGTCGACAATCACCGCGTGATTGCGGTACAGGTCTTCAAACGTTTCATAAAAATGCTGATAGCTTTCCGCATCCGTTTCGTCGCTGAATCGGTAATTCCATTCTATGCCATCGGTCAGCGCACTGCGTGATACGTTTGAGGAGCCGACATAAATCTCATTGACATCGTGACAATGGAAAATATATGACTTGGCATGAAAAGACCGCTGCGGCTCGTTGAAAAAGCGCAGATCGACCTGATAGCCGAATTCCCGGCGAAGAAGATACAAGGCCGACGGCTGCGTAATACCCAGATAATTGCCGGTCAGAATGCGGACCGGAACGCCGCGGTTTACAGCATCGCGCAGTTCCCCGATCAGAAGACGCACACCGGATTCCATCAGGAAAGATACGATCAGATCGATGCTCTCCGCATTCTTTATGCTTTGCCGAAGCGCAAACAGCAGATATTCCGGTCTCTGACCGCCGGTGATCGCGCGATTCTTTTTTGTTTTCACATTATAGTTCATCAGTTGATACTCTTTCTGCCAGCAGATTCAGCCATTTCTCGTCACCGCGTCCGGGACGGACATCGACGCTTATCCACATGTCCCGTATCTGCAGTGCCGGTATTTTTCTCAGCATAGCCGACATTTTTTCTTCTGTCATATCCGTAAAATAACGGTCTGCGCGCTCACCTTCAAAATCGCCGTATTTAAAGGAAGCGTAGATAACACCGCCCATCTTCAGTGCCCGCGTCATCCGCCGGAAAACATCCGGCAGTTCCGAAGAGGAAAGATGCAGCACGGACGCGCAGGCCCAGATGCCATCATATTTATCCGTTTCATCCAGTTCCTGAAAAAGCGCGTGCCGCACCGGGATGCCTGTGTAGGCAGAGGCGGCTTTGCAAAGCTCTTCGCTGCCGTCCATTGCCTCCACTGCGTATCCTTTCTCAAGGAAGGCCTTTGTATCGCGGCCTGCGCCGCAGCCAAAATCAAGAATTCTTCCGCCTGCCGGAATCCGTGCCAGAAATCTGTCCTGCACATCACTGAAATTGACATGGCGTGTGTTTTCAATAAATTTATCCGCATTCCGGTCATAATACCGGATAGTTTCATTTTTCACGATTTATCACCATACTTACTATATCATGAATCCCCGTTTATTGCCCTTTATCATGCTGAATTTCTGCAAAGCAGGCTATCCCAAAAAGCGGCGCCGCCGGTTTCCCGGCAGCGCCGCTTTTGCATCGCATCTGTCTTATTCTGTTATCTCCATGCTCTTTCGTAGATGCCCGCGCAGTCCTCTTCCGGCATATCGGCCGGGTCACACATAAAGAGCACACCCATGGTCTCACGGGCGTTTTTCGCCAGCGTCAGTGCCTCGCTCTTTTCGATGCCGTAATCGGACATCTTCAGGTTATCGACGCCGCAGGCTTTCTGCAGATCCTGCAGAGCCGTGATGAAATCTTCCGGCCGGGAGGCATCCGTCTTGCCGAGGAATTTTGCCATGTCGACGAAACGCTCGTCGCAGACGTGGCGGCCGATCCAGTACCGGAAATATTCAACAGAAATCATGATCAGGCCGGCGCCGTGCGGCAGGGCCGTGTGGTAGACGCTCATGGCGTGCTCCATGGAATGTTCCGAGGTGCATGCCGAGACAACCATCGAATAGCCGGACATGGTGTTGGCAAAGGCGACGGCCGTTCGGGCTTCCATATCATTGCCGTCGGCCACGGCACGCGGCAGATAGCGGCCGATGTTTTCGATCGCGGCCCGCTGCACCATATCCGACATAGGATTGTGCTTATTGGAAATGTAGCCTTCGAGACTGTGGAACAGTGCGTCAAAGCCCTGATAAGCCGTGTATTCCGGCGGGACCGTTCTCATGAGGTCCGGGTCCACGATCGCGTAGACCGCAAACATGCCTGGGAAGCCGCCGACACCGATCTTCTCATTTGTCCTGGTGTTGGTGATGACGCCGGCCGCATCCACCTCGGAGCCGGTGCCGGCCGAGGTTGTGATAGCGATCCACGGAAGCAGCGGATTTTCCGGTGCCTTCTTGCCGCCGTTTGCGGTAAATACGTAGTCCCAGAGATTATCTGTCGGCTGCGGTGCGAGCATGGCCATGTTCTTGGCCGCATCCATCACCGAGCCGCCGCCGAGAGCCACGACGAAGTCGCAGCCGTTGCCGCGGGCGAACTGCGCGCCTTCTTCTACCGTTTCTTTCAGAGGATTGGCGGATACTTTATTAAAGAGAGCGTATTCGCAGCCGGCTGCCTCCAGTTCCTTCTTAGTCGCCGCAAGTGACCCGTTTTTGATCGTGGACTGTCCGTTGGAGGTGACGATCATGGCCTTTTTGCCCGGCATCGGCAGCGTGTGCAGATTGGCCAGCTGTCCCTGACCGAATAAAACGCGTGTTGGAGCGTAGAAATTATAGTTTTCCATTATGAGTTCCTCCTGTCTTTAATCAAGGGTGTCGTACTGATTATCGTCAACCGGCTCGAGCCACTCGGTGGAACAGTTTTCGCCCGGTACCTCAAGGGAAATGTGCGCAAACCAGCTGTCTTTTTTCGCGCCGTGCCAGTGTTTTACGCCGGCCGGAATGACAATCACCTTGCCCGGCAAAAGCTCGGCTGCCGCCTTGCCTTCTTCCTGATACCAGCCTTCGCCGGCGGTGCAGATCAGGATCTGGCCGCCGCCTTTGTCTGCGTGGTGGATATGCCAGTTGTTGCGGCATCCCGGCTCGAAGGTGACATTTGCCAGAAAGAGCGGGTCTTTGCCGGGCTGTGTGAGTGGGTTCAGGTAGGAATTGCCTTTGAAATACATGGCATACGCATCGTTCGGTGCGCCGGTGCCGAAATCGTTGATATGGTCAAATTCTTCTTTATTTGTCGTCTTCATCTTTTGTCTCCTTCACTTGATTTTTCCAGGCGAAATTCTGCCTTCGCCGGCAGCGCCTGCAGCAAAATCACCGCCTCCGGAGCGAGGCGGCCGACCACCATATAACCGGACAGCCGTTCCGGTTCTGTCTGTTTACTATAAAATAGGGTCAGCCAGCCGTCGCACAGGCAGATATCGCCGGCCTGTACCTGGCTGCACATCTCCAGCGGATCGTATACGCCGCGTGCCGTGCGGCACCGGTAGGCGATGCCGGTGTCGGTGCCGTGCAGGCGGCAGGGCAGGCGGCTGCCCAGTTCTGCCGCGGCCACGGTATCATTGAGCGCGGCCTCGAGGCAGATATCATCCGCCAGAATCCGAATTGCCTGCATTATTTTGCCGCGTCCTGCGCGTAGACCTCTTTCGCAAGGTTAAAGGCGGCCCATGCCTTTGGCCAGCCGGCGTAGAAAGCGGTATGGGTAATCACGGCTGCCATCTCTTTCTGCGTGACGCCGTTGTTTTTCGCGTTGATGATATGAAATTTCAGGGAATTGTCCGTCATGCCGGATGCGATCAGCGCCGTCACCGTGATGATGCAGCGTGTCTTCACATCAATATCCTGATTGTTCCAGTTTTCGCCGAACAGAACGTCGTCGTTGTAATGGGCGAACTCCGGTGCGAACTCGCCAAGTGCTTCTCTGCCTGCTGTCTGTACAATTTTCTCTGCCATAATGATACCTCCCATGTTTTTATATCCACGTGTTGATTTTTCTTTTCAGAAACAGTATGCTACAGATATCGGAAAGTATCAATTTCCAGTTTTGCGGAGTCTGACGCTTATGCCACACATCCGCGAAACTGGACATTTAAGTAAACAGGAGTTGGCAATGGAACAGGATAAGAAAGCTGATCTGCGGGTGCAGAAGACGGTCGAGGCGATCCGGCAGGCGCTCAGGGAAATGATTCTGGAGATGGATCCGTCGAAGATCACCGTCAAGGAGCTGACGGAGCGGGCGCATATCCACCGCAAAACATTTTATCTGCACTATACGTCGATTGAGGCGCTGTTTGAGGATCTGCTGAAGGAAATCGCAGAGGAATATTATAAGGAAATCGACAAACTCCCGGCGGATGCGCCTTTCACGGATGTGAACCGTGTCTTTTTCACCTTCATGGCGCGCCAGGAGCCGTATGTGGAGAAGATTGTCTGTTCGGACACCTACCGGTCTTTTTCGGACCGGCTGTTTCTGGCGACGCGCCTTCACAACCGCTCGCGCTATAATCCGTATGCGTCCTACTCGCCGGTGCAGCAGAATATCATCAATACTTTTCTGTGCGTGGGGTCGGTCAATCTCTACCGGCAGTGGATCGCCGACGGGAAGGCGCTGCCGCTCGAGGATCTGATCGATCTGTCCGGGCAGCTTTTCATGTACGGGATCAGCAAGGTCAGAAATGATGGCAAATAATAATCCAGGCCTGCAGGGCAGGTACTCTTCACCCGGGTATCTGCCTGCATGCCTGGATTTTTATTAATGAGAAGGCGGCTTAAAAATGAAAATCGCCGCTTTTTCCGCCGCTTTTGGTGACGAGGTGAATGTCGCGGATCACCATGCGCCGGTCGATCGCCTTGCACATATCGTATACCGTGAGCAGCGCCGTCGATACGCCGGTCAGTGCTTCCATCTCCACGCCCGTTTTGCCGTCTGTCTTCACGGTGCAGAAGGCATGGATGGCATGCGCCTCTTCGTCCATCGTGAAGGTGACCTTCGCGTTGGTCAGCATCAGCACGTGGCACATGGGAATCAGTTCCGATGTCTTCTTGCAGCCCATGATACCGGCGACCTGCGCGACGGTCAGAACATCGCCTTTTTTAACCTTTTTCCCGCGGATCGCATCGAAAATCTCCGGGCTTACCTGTATGCTGCCCGTGGCCGTCGCCTCGCGGTGCGTCACCGCCTTCTGTGATACGTCCACCATCCGGGCATTTCCATTTTCATCAAAATGCGTAAATTCCATGATTCATCCTTCCTGATGCGGCCTATTTTACCCACCGATCCGGTTCATATTCTCGCTTTCCATGCCGTCTTCCGTCTCGCCGAAGCAGTGCTGGCGCGGTTTTTCGTATATTGCATCGCGGATTGCCTTCTCCAGTTCCTGCTCATGCGGTCTGCCGCTTCGCAGCACCGGCCGCAGATCGGCTGTGCCGGCATAGCTCAGACACGGCTTCAATATGCCCTGCGCTGTCAGCCGGATCCGGTTGCAGCGATCGCAGAAGCGCCCGTGCATCGCGCTGATCAGGCCGATACTGCCCTGCCATCCCGGTATGTGATAATAGCGGGCCGGCCCGCAGCCGTGGCCTGCAGCATCCTCGGTGATGTCCGGCCAGACTTCCTTCATCCTGGCAAGCAATGCGTCATTATAGCAGCCTGTAAAATTTTTTCCCGCACCGATCGGCATCATCTCGATAAATCTGACGTCCAGCGGGTTCTCCCGCGCAAGGCCGGCCAGCGCCTGCCACTCATCTTCATTGATGCCCTTCTGCAAAACCGCATTGAGCCGGACGGGAAGGCCGGCTGCCAGGGCGGCGCGGATGCCCTCCTTGGCCGCGGGCAGCGCATCCGAACCCGTAATGGCCTGATAGGTGTCCGCTCTTAATGTATCCAGACTGATATTGACCCCGTCCAGCCCGGCATCAAGCAGTGCCGGCAGGTGCTCCGCCAGCAGCACGCCATTCGTCGTCATGAACACGTGCCGGATGCCCGGCACCGCCTTGAGCATTCCGACCAGCGCCGGCGCACCGCGGCGCACCAGCGGCTCCCCGCCGGTCACACGGATATCCGTGATGCCCAGACGGGCGGCGGCCGAAGCGATTTCCGTGATCTCCTCGTACGTCAGAATGTCCCGCATCGGCACGCACTGTACGCCATCCGGCATGCAGTAACGGCAGCGCAGATTGCAGCGGTCTGTTATCGAAATACGCAGATAGGTAATGCTGCGTCCAAACTGATCCTTCACCGCATGTCCTCCGTTCATTTTGAAATATAGTCCATTATATAATGAATTCTGCCTTCCGGTAAAGAAGGGCAATAAAAAAGGGTACGCAAGGTACCCGAAAAGCTGTCTTCCTGCGGCAGATAACGCCGCGGGAAGGCCTGTTATTCATACCAGGAGAAGCATTCCGATCAGCAGCAGAACCAGAAAACCGCCTACGATCGGCAGCACGATCAGCTTCGTAATGCCCCAGACCACCTTGCCGATCAGTGCCAGAATACCGATGGCGATAAAAATAATTCCCAGAACCGGTGCAATCGAAAACAGAATAATCAGAAACAGAAAAAATAAAATCAAAGAAATCATTGATAAAATCCCCCATTAATATATATATTATAAACAGCATGCGTGCCGCTGTCTATATCGGCCGCGGCGAATTACGCCTGCTTAATTTGTTTTTCCTGTGGACAAATTGACATAACTGCAGTAAAATAAAGTTTAAGGATATACATGTTCTGTTAGCTCAGCTGGGAGAGCGTCTGGGTCACAACCAGAAGGTCGTGGGTTCGAACCCCGCACAGAGCACTCAGAAAAGGCAGGTTCGATGAACCTGCCTTTTTCTTACCTGTATTTATACAGGCAGCTCTCCAGATGGTCGTTGATGATGCCGATTGCCTGCAGATAGGAATAGATAATCACCGGGCCGACAAAGCTGAAGCCGCGTTTTTTAAGGTCCTTGCTGACCGCCTCGGAAAGCGGCGATTTCGCCGGTATCTCTTCCATACTATGCGGATGGTGCATGATTATCTTCCCGTCCGTAAAGCCCCAGATATAGCGGTCAAAGCTGCCGTACTCTTCCTGCACCTTCCGGAAGGCGCGTGCGTTTTTCGCCACCGAAGCAATTTTCAGGCGGTTACGGATGACGGCCGGATTGGCCATCAGTGCCTCGATCTTCTCCTCATCATAAGAAGCGCACAGATCGAGATCAAAATCGTCAAAAGCCTCGCGGATCTGCGGCTCCCGCTTCATGATCAGCGACCAGGAAAGGCCGGCCTGCTGCCCCTCAAGGCACAGCATGGCGAAGAGCTCGCGGTCATCATGCACCGGGCGGCACCAGCGCGTATTGTGATAGGCAAGCTCTTCCGGCGTCGAACCAGCCCAGCCGCAGATGCCGTCCGGCAGCTTCTCCTGCGCCGTTTCCGCCTTCCCGGATGTCTTCCGCCCGATCACGCTTCCTTCCGGCTGCGGATATAAGATCACCGGAATCATCACCTCCGCCTCCATCTCACCGGCATGATTGCCGGCCATCGGCGCTCTGTGATAATTCAGCGACAGCGGCGTCTTCGCGATGGCAAGGTAATCTCCGATAAACTCTTCAAAACGCGGGTGCGGCCTGCCCGGTCCGAAAACCTGCTTCTGCACGACCTGCCGGTGGCTTAGCAGTTCAAAGCTGTCCCCGTAGTGCGCCCTGAAAATCCGCTGAAAATCGCGTTTGCGCCCGTCCTTGATATAAAAGGCGATGACGCGCGGTTCCAGAGCCGGCGCATGGCGGAAGCAATCGCAGAGCTCTTCATCGTCTTCAAGATATTTCGTCACGCAGTCCACCTGCCCGTGGTCCGCGAGCACGAGCAGACCGGTATCCGCCGGCAGCTGCCCGCTCATTTTCTCTATCACGTCATTGATATGCGCCAGCTGCGCATCCGTACCGGCATCCCCCGGCCCGTGCTCATGCATATACGAATCGAGCTGGTCCCAGTAGGCATAGATAAACCGCATGTCCGGCACGTGCGCAAGCTCACATGTCTTCATGCAAAGCTCGTCGATGCTGCCGCAGCCGTATTTTCCAAACGACGGCCAGACGCTGTCCGCCCTGATCCCGCGGCTGCCGAGTTCTTCATAGATGCGCCGGACCGGCAGATGGTCCGCGGCGTAATCCGGATAGCGGCCGCTCCCGTACTGCGACTTCCCATAGAAAAGGATCACGTGATCGTCCAGTTCCTTAAAATACTGATTCCAGCCGAGCCAGCCGTTTTCTGCCGGCGAGCGGCCGCTCAGAAACGAAATCGTCGCCGCCGATGTCGTCGGCGGAAAGACGGTCAGGGTGTCGTCGGCGCGGAAGCGGTTCAGGAAGGCGTCCGGCCGGAGATGTTCATCCAGGATGCGGCTGCCCATCGCATCGACCAGCAGCGCAATCACGCAGCGGAAATGGCCGCGCTCCAGCCAGTTTTTAACCAGCGCATCGGGTTCATATTCATAAGGCAATCCGTAGTATTCTCTCAGGGCGCTGCTGATCTGCAGCATGCCTTTTTTATAATCTGTTCTCATGTTTTATCCTCATAGATACGGCCGTCCCTGCCTCTTGCAAAAGGCCGCAGGAACTGCCAGGCGAGCTGTGCTTCCAAAGGATTTGTGCGGTGCGCTCCGCCTTCTGCCATGACCAGCTGCATAAAGGGATGAGCATAGCCATCTTTCCGGTAATGGCTGAAGATCCAGTGCATACTGCTGATTTCTTTATCCTGCACGTCATCCGGCATCCAGCCCCAGTACGGTGTCTGCCGGTAATCGGGCTGCGCCGCCGGCTGCATCCCGTTCATCTCCATCAGATAACGAATCGCATCCCGCTCATCGCGCATGACCATCCGGCTGCCGTTTTCATCCCGCGTTATGCCGTCGCGGGATCCCTGGATCAGCTGAAAAGGAACTGCCCCGCCGGCTGCGCGGCGCGGCCTGATCAGCCAGCTCATCGCACTGACGCCGGCAAAAAGTGCCGGGTGCTCTGCGGCCAGTGCCGCGGCCGCGGCGCCGCCGTTGGAAAAGCCGGCCGCGTAGACGCGGCGCCGGTTCACCGGATAATATCCGGTGATATACGTGACCGCTTCGGCCAGCGGGCTGATGTTGTCATAAACTTCTCTGCTGTCATAGATCGGCAGCATCAGGCAGATATTTTCCTGCGCTGCCAGGTCAAGCCAGCCGCTGCCTGCCGCATCCTCTTCCGGGCCGTGCCCTCTGCCACAGAGCATCATGACCAGCGGCGCCGGAAAACCTTGCTCCTGCGCGCTGCGCGGCAGATACAGATAGCCGCTGCCGCCGCCCGGCGTATGGTACAATATCATTTTCAGTTAAGATCCTGCCAGATCTGCTCCTTCGTGTAACCGAGTTTTCCAAGAATCTCCTCGGTGTTGGCCCCTTCCGGGTAGCCCGCGTGCTTATACTCCGGCGGGCATTCCGAAAGGCGGAACGGGCTGCCGAGCTGCTGCACCGTAAGGCCGTCTGTGCCCTCGATCGGCACCTGCGGCATCATATTGCGGGCCGCCACCTGCGGGTCATCCTTCACCTCTGAAATCGGCATGACCGGCTCCACGCAGGCGTCGCTGCCGGCAAAGATCTCCGTCCACTCCGCTCTCGTCTTCGTCTTGAACTCGAGCCGGAACGTATCTTTTACAAGCGGCAGATCGGTCTTCAGGATCTCGCCGTCCGCCCAGTCCGGATAGCCGAGCGTCTCACAGAGTGCGCGGAAGAATTTCGGCTCCGCCGAAGCGACGCTCATGTACTCGCCGTCTTTTGTCTCATAGAGGTCGTAGATACCGCCGCCGTTCAGATACTGCTCCTCGCGCTGCGGTTCGCGGCCGCCTGCCAGATAGCAGGCGCCGTCCATCGAATTAAACGGAATCATGCCGTCCATCATCGACACATCGATATACTGGCCGCGGCCCGTCTTTTCCCGGTAATAGACGGCCGCCAGAATGCTGACGACGCTGTTCATCGAACCGACCGCCACGTCGCCGACCTGCATGTTGGTCAGCACCGGCCCCGTCGATTTGCGGCCGGCGCAGGCGAGCACGCCGGAGCGCGCCATGAAGTTGACATCGTGGCCGGCATGGTGACAGAGCGGTCCGGTCTGTCCGTAGCCCGTCAGCGAGCAGTAGATCAGGCGCGGATTCACCTTGCTGAGCGTCTCGTAATCCACGCCGAGCTTCTTCATGACGCCCGGGCGGAACTGCTCGAGCACGATGTCGTATTCCATCACGAGCTTTTTGACGGCTTCGACCGCCTCCGGTTTTTTGAGATTCAGAAAGATTGTCTTCTTGTTGCGGCCGAGCCATGCCTGCGACGCCGTGACATCGGTGCCCTCGATCACCGGCGGCCAGTTGACAACCATATCGTATTTATCCTTGCAGCTGATTTTCAGCACCTCGGCTCCGAGATCGGCGAGCACCAGCGTCGCATACGGTCCCGGGAGAAGCGTCGAAAAATCAAGAATTTTCAGTCCGTCCAATGCTCCCATAATTATTATTCCTCTTTTCTCTTTTTTTCATATAAGCCAGCCAGATAAAGCTCAGCAGAATCTGCACCGACGAAGAACACGGCGTCGCCAGACCGATCCGGAAAAGCGACACCGGTACTATCCTGCTCATAAACCAGGAAACAGGGACACGTACGCCGAATGCGCCGATGATGCCCTGTGCCATGACAAATTTCGTTTCCCCGCATCCGTTGAAATAGCCGATAAAGCAGAACAGAAACGAGGTCAGCATGCAGTCAATCGCATACGATTTCAGATAATCCGCGCCTGCGCTGATGACCGCCTGCTCACTGGAAAACAGGCCGATCAGCAGATCTCCATGGAAAAAGCCCAGATAAAACATGCAGACGCCGAACATCTCCGAGACCAGAATGCCGGAGAGCAGCGCCCTGGATGCGCGGTCCATCCGCCCCGCGCCGCGGTTCTGCGCGACAAAGGCGGACATCGACTGCATGAAAGCAGACGGAACCAGCATGATGAAAGTGCACACCTTCTCCGCCGCGCCGACGCCGGCCGAGGCCGTCAGACTGATGCTGTTCACGATGGCCAGGATAATCAGAAACGAGATGCCGACAAGCAGGTCCTGCAGCGCGATCGGCAGCCCCAGCCGCGTGATTTTCGAGATATAGCCGCTATTCCAGCGGATCATCTGCCGGTCGAATGTAAACGGCAGCTTCTGCCGCTTTATCATGAAGACAGAGGCAATCACGCTGACAACCTGCGCAAAAACGGTGGCCGCGGCCGCGCCGGCGGCGCCCAGGCCGAAGACGCCGACCAGCAGCAGATCGCCGAAAATATTGCAGACGCAGGCGATCGCCACGGTGATCAGCGGCGTACGTGAATCGCCCATGCCCCGGAAAATGCTGCCGATCAGATTGTAGGCGATAATCACCAGAAATCCCGCCCCGCAGATACGCAGGTATGCGACTGTCATCGGAAACGCTTCTTCCGGTGCCTGCATGATGCCCGCAATCTGCGGCGCCGCCAGAACCGTGATCAGGGTAAACGCGATGCCGATCAGGATAAACTGAAAAATGCTGGCGCCGATGATCGGGCCGCCCTCTTTCTTTCTCCCCTGCCCGATGATCATGCCGAGAAAAATCGTCGTCCCCATCGCAAAGCTGCTGATCAGATTGGTCAGCGTCGTCATGATCTGGGCACCATTGGACACTGCAGAAACACTTGCCGCATCCGCAAAGCGCCCGACGATGATCAGGTCGGCAGCGCCATATAATGCCTGCAGCAGCAATGCCAGAAATACCGGAACTGCAAAGCGGATCAGTACAGGAAAGATCTTTCCTTCGGTCAGCTGATTTCTCATAAGACAACCCTCCTTCAGAAAAAAACGGCCGGACAGACAACAGGCATCTCAGCCTGCCATCTTATCCAGCCGTTTCTATCGCGTTAAGCAAGAAACTGCCCTCCGATGAGCAAGAACGTTTATACCAGAGCAGGAAACTTACGTCAAGCAGGTTCCTGATCTTTTAATCGAGAACTCAATTGCAGAAGTGAACGCAAGGGATCTGTTGCATTAACTTAAT
>OMWM01000049.1 GCA_900314775.1 uncultured Eubacteriales bacterium
AGAACCCCGGATGAAATCTTCGAGGAGGAAATCGACCGAATCTACCAGGCTACTGCCTAGCGGAGGGTGTCCAACTTGTTGTTGCAATTTAGGAATTTTTTTTAATAGAGACTGTCGTCCTTCCTGCCGTTCTTCTCGTGCAGCGTACCATTGCGGTAAGCTGCCAGAAGCTGTTCCAGATCCGCAATTTCCTTCTTGATCTGTTTTCCTCTGTCCGTATCCGCGACGAGCCGTCTGGAATGCGTCAGATGTACGATCTGTGTATCAGAATGAATATCTGTCTCCTCGCGGATTGCCTCCTCGCGGCTCTTGAACGGCATATGCGTAACCAGCCGGAGACCATAGGAATTGTAGATCAGCGTATAACCGGCGATACCGGTTGTTCCCTGGTAGGCCTTGGAGAAACCGCCGTCAATGATGAGCAGCTTGCCGTTGCCCTTGATCGGGCTCTCGCCCTTTTTTGTCCTGACCGGCACGTGCCCGTTGATGATGTGCGCATGTTTCGGATCCAGGCCGAATTCAATCATGATCTTATCGCAGGTCTTCTCGTCCTCGATCAGCTTATAATAAATATCCTTGTACTCTTCGTGCGTTTCCTTCTCTGCGATGAAATACCGCTCGAAGGTCGCCATCTTCTTCTTGCCGAACAGCGGGGAATCCGCATTGCACCAGATATACCACTGGATATCCATGCCGTACTGCTTCTCCGGCGATCCCTCCGGGTAGTAATATCCCTGGCGGGCACAGGATTCCAGATAGTCAAACAGTTCCTTGCCGTGCATCGTCCTGCCCTGCAGGGTTACTTCACGGAACTCACCCTTGTCGTCAAATGGCATGCAGCCGTGGAAAAGAAGATTGTCATTGTAAACGAGATACAGGCTGCCCTGTGTGAACATGAACTGCACATGGCGCTGCAGGCGTTCGCAGTTTCTGAAGGATGCGATCAGATGGTCCACAACCTCCTGCTCTTCGTCCGTCAGCTTGTACGGATCGTTCGGATCGACGGTCGGGAAATTCGTATCCAGCAGCGGATATTCCTTGCCGTAGCACATGATCGTGCCTTTCTTCAGATCCATCTTGTCCAGCAGCATACGGTCATCCATATGCCACTCCGGATGGCGCATGATCAGCTGTCCTTCGAGCTTGAACTGAATGATGGAAATGGCCTTGTGCATCTTCATCTCCAGCTCTTCCTCGATCTGTCCGACAGACATCTCCTCACGTTCCACATGTTTTATCTTGAAAACCGTACACGGGTCATCGCCGTACACGCTTCTTGCCAGGTTGGAAAGCGGAATCATGTTGATTCCGTAGTCATCCTCCAGTGTATCCAGATTGCCGTAACGGGCGCTGATACGGACGACATTGGCTATGCAGCACGGACTGCCGCTCGCCGCTCCCATCCAGAGCTCATCGTGATTGCCCCACTGGATATCGACAGAATGGTATTCCATCAGCTTGTCCATGATCGCCGCCGCATCCGGTCCTCTGTCGAAAATATCGCCGACAATGTGAAGGTGATCGATCGTCAGCCGCTGAATCAGTTCGGACAGTTCGACTATAAAATCATCTGCCTTGCCGATGCGGATGATGGTGTTGATAATCTCATTGTAATAGGCTTCCTTGTTCGTCACATCAGCCTGTTCGTAAATCAGTTCCTCCAGAATATAGGCAAAGTCTGCCGGCAGTGCCTTACGCACCTTGGACCTGGTGTATTTGGTCTGCGCATGGCGGCAGACGCGGAGAAGACGGTTCAGCGTAACGCGGTAAAACTCGTCCAGTTCCTCCTGACTGCTCATATCCTTCTTGATCAGACGGAGCTTTTCTTCCGGGTAATAAATGATTGTCGCCAGCTGCCTTCTGGCATGCAGGCTGATTGTATTGCCGAATACTTCTTCGATCTTTCTGCGTACGGCGCCGGAACCGTTTTTCAGAATGTGGAAAAACTGATCGCCCTCGCCGTGAATATCGCTGAGCATGTGCTCTGTGCCTTTCGGCAGATTCAAAATTGCCTCAAGATTGATGATCTCCGTCGAAGCAGCCGCAATCGTCGGGTACTTCTCCGAAAGCAGTTCCAGATATTTCTGCTGTAATTCATCCGTTTTATTCATACCGATTTACCCCCGTCATCGCCTGTATCAGCCGATTACATCACTCATATCATAAAGGCCGGATTCTTTCCCTTTCAGGAACTCAGCCGCCTGCAGCGCACCCTTGGCAAAAATATTTCTGGAATACGCTGTGTGTTTGATCTCGATGACCTCATCCTCACCGCAGAACAGCAGGTCGTGAATGCCTACGATGGAGCCGCCGCGTACGGACTGGATGCCGATCTCGTTCGGATCTCTTGCCGCGCGCTGGCTGCTGCGGTCGTATTTATACGTATAGCGGCCGCCCATCTTCTCATTGATGGCATCGGCAATCGCCAGTGCCGTACCGGATGGTGCGTCGAGCTTTCTGTGGTGATGTTCCTCGATAATCTCAATATCATAACCGCGGTCAGCCAGCACGCCTGCGCCGATCGCAGCCAGTTTGAAAAGTGTGTTCACACCGAGCGACATATTGGCAGAACGAAGAAGCGGAATGCTCTTCGATGCCTCGCTGACCTTCTCCAGCTGTTCATCGGAAAGACCGGTTGTGCACAGCACAAGCGGCATCTTCCGGCTTACTGCATACTCCAGCAGTTCATCGGCAGCCGCCGCATTGGAAAAATCGATAATGACGTCCGCCTCTTCCTGGCAGTTAGCGCAGGTATCATAAACCGGAAAAGCATAGCCGTCCGCTTTCCTGCGATCAATACCGGCCGCTATGCGCATATTCTCTGTCTTCGCTGCCATATCGGCTACAACGTGGCCCATGGCACCGCAGCACCCGTGTAAAATAATATTTAACATGTCTGCTCCTTTCTGATATTCAGAATCACTGATTTTATTGTACCCCAGAAAGGGGCTTCTATCAAATTATTTATAAAAACAAGGGAGGGGCATTCCTCATCGGAATGCCCCTCGATCTATACGCGAACGGTGAATACGCATCCGCAGGCTCCATGGCATGCGGCATGACGTTTCTTTCCGTTCAGACGTTCAGTCCATATTCTTTCATTGCTTTTCTGAGCAGATCCGCATGTGCCGGTTCCATCTCGCACAGCGGCATCCTTGTCTTGCCGACATTCCAGCCGAGCATGTTGCAGGCGGTCTTTACCGGAATCGGATTGACCTCGCAAAACAGTGCATGAATCAGCGGCAGCGCACGCAGCTGAATCGCACGGCTCGTCTCGACATCGCCTTCCAGGAAGCTGGATACCATCTTATGCGTATCCTGAGGGCAGATATTGGAAAGTACGGAGATAACGCCGATTCCGCCCAGTGAAAGGATCGGTACAACCTGGTCGTCGTTGCCGGAATACAGATCGATGCAGCCTTCTGCCTTTTGCATCAGTGTCGCGATCTGGGAAATGTCGCCGCTGGCTTCCTTGATACCGACGATGTTGTCACAGGTCTTTGCCAGTGTGACGGCTGTATCCGGTTCAATGTTGACACCGGTGCGGCTCTTTACGCTGTAAAGGATAATCGGCAGATCGACGCTGGCGGCAACGGCTGTATAGTGTTCAATCAGGCCCTTCTGGGTTGTCTTGTTGTAATACGGTGTTACCAGCAGAAGTCCGTCTGCACCGGCCTTCTGTGCTTCCTGCGAAAGATAGATCGCTGTCTTCGTGGAGTTGGAACCTGCGCCGGCGACTACCGGGATTCTCTTATTGGCAAATGAGACAGCAGCCCGGATTGTCTCGATGTGCTCTTCTTCAGAAAGTGTAGCGGATTCACCTGTAGTACCGCAGATGACGATACAATCGGTTCCGTTATCAATCTGATAATCAATCAGCTCTTTGAGCTTGTCGTAATTAACCGTTTCATCTTCATTCATCGGTGTGATAATCGCCACACCGGCTCCCTTGAAAATAGACATGAATACCTCCTGATTCTGACTGTGCTTACTTCAGAATGTTTATGCGATCTGCGCGGTTAGAAGCGGTGCAGGTGCCCTGCTATCACGAGCGGCGCGAACAACCTGCCGACTGTGACAAGACAATAGGCGCCACCCGCTCTACGAGCGGCGTTCACAGCCTGTCGATTGTGGCAATGTACCTATGCGCCGCCTTCCCGAGCGGCGATCACAGCCTGCTGACTGTGACAAAACTAATTGGCACCACCCGCTCTACGAGCGGCGCTCACAGCCTGCTGACTGTAGCCAAGCGAATTGGCGCCGCCTTCCCGAGCGGCGCAGGTTCCGCTGCCTTTGGCAGCGGAACTGTCGCGCTGTCGCGCCATAGTTCCCATCTCGCAGCCATGCTCCTGTGAGCAAGCTCCCGGAGCATGGCTGTGAGATGGGACTGCGCCGCTCGTAGATCGCGCAAAAAACGGGCCGTGGATGCGGCCCGTAAAATGTCTGAATTATTCCAAGCAGCACTCCATCAAATGATGACAGTAATGCAGATATTCTCTGCATTCCCAGCGGTGTACCTGCAGCTTACGGTACAGGGCTTCGGCAGTGTTCCCTTTCAGAACCGGTCATCTGCAGCCGCTGCATCACGATTCATACTGATAAACATTGCGCCTCTACTTAAATAAATATTGTAAAACCAATATAGCACTGTCAACGTGCAGTTTCAACCGGTCATCATGCTGTCCGCAGCCGGCTTTACACAGCACATCTCGGAAATAACATCGGCATATGGGATCAGAGCCTGCGGCAGACGCCTGCCTGTCAGAATCAGCTCCATGGATTCCGGCTTCATCTTCACCATATCAATCAGCTCATCGGCAGTAATGATACCGAAATCGACCAGCCCCAGCACCTCATCCAGAATCAGCGTATCGCATTCCTCTATCTTAAGGACTTTGCAGGCAAAATGTATTCCGTTGAGAATATTATTATTCTCTTCGGCCTTCTCTGTATCGCTCAGCTGTTCATAGTACCGGTCAGCTTTCTCAAATCGGAAAAACTTGATATCCGGCTCCAGCTTGCTGAAGTATTCCGGATTGCCGAGCAGTCCGCCCTTCAGAAACTGTACTATGAAAACTTCTCTGCCTTCACTTGCGGCAACCAATGCCCGCCCGAGTGCGGCATTCGATTTACCGGTGCCTTCTCCGCAGTAAACCTTAATCAGTTTCTTTTCCATACAAGTACTCCTCTGCATGGACCGCCGTCTCGCCGGTCCGCCCATGTATGTATATCAATACCATACTTGCAGGAAAAGGTCAAGTTTTCAGCTTACACACTCATAACTCGATACAGAAATCTCATAAGCGGTCTTTACCTCGTTCTCTTTATCCTCCGCGTACTTCCTGTACACGCGGCTCTGAATCCGGCCCCGCATGCGCAGATGCGTGCCTACTTCAAGTCCGCAGGCATATCTCGCATTCCTGCCCCAGCAGATGCACGGAATGTAGTCTGAATTATGGTACGGGCGATTCACTGCCAGCATGATGTCGGCAATCTCCCGCCCGCGCGGTGTAACCCGGTAAACAGGCTTTCTGCACAGATATCCGTCCAGAAAAATACTGTTGAGCTGGTCGTTGAAATTCTCCGGCAGCACCTCTTCACTGTCCCCGTACACCTTGATATCCTGTACGAAAACACGCAGAATCAGATGCACGTTCTGCCCATCCGTATGGTTATAGGAACGAAACTGCCCGATTACCGAGACCGACCTGCCGGTCAGGTCGCGGCTGGTATCGACCAGGCGCTCCGATATCATCAGCGGAATCAGGTCTTCTCTGCCGCTGCTGCGTCTGACGGCAATCTCCATCTCATAAAACTGTTCTCCATAGGATATGTGGCTGAAACAGAGGCCGCTGCAGACGACGCCGTTCATCATCACGTGGTTGCTTGTCATGCTGTTCTCTTCACTTTTTCTTATCTTATTCATGAGCAAATCCTCCTTACAGATTGACTGTATCATGATCCGCTCATTTGCGAAATTAACACATGAAGACACCATTCTACGCCATTCGACAAAATATAAACTTATTCGACAAAAGCGGCGGAAGACAATCTTGATTCCGTGTTAATATAAAAAAGCTTGAAAAAGCGCAGAAGTATTGCTATTATAATGTAGTTTACGTTTAGCATTAATAAAGAAGGGATTATTTATGAATATTAAGCGCGAAGATGTTCGAAATGTGGCTATCATTGCTCATGTAGACCACGGCAAGACAACATTGGTGGATGCTCTGCTCCGCCAGAGCGGTGTCTTCCGCAGCAATCAGGTTGTCCGTGAACGTGTCATGGACTCCAATGATATTGAGCGTGAGCGTGGTATCACCATACTTTCCAAGAACACAGCTGTCTATTACAACAACGTTAAGATCAATATCGTCGATACCCCGGGCCATGCCGATTTCGGCGGCGAGGTTGAGCGTATCCTCAAGATGGTAGATGGTGTTGTTCTCGTTGTTGATGCCTTCGAAGGCCCGATGCCGCAGACAAAATTCGTTCTGCAGAAAGCGCTTGCACTCAATCTGGCTGTCATCGTATGTATTAACAAGATCGACCGTCCGGAGGCGCGTCCGGCTGAAGTTGTCGATGAAGTGCTTGAGCTCCTGATGGATCTGGATGCTTCCGATGAACAGCTCGACTGCCCGTTCGTTTACGCATCCGCCAAGGATGGCGTTGCCAGCAATGATCCGGATGTACGCGGAACTGATATGCGTCCGCTCTTTGATGCCATTGTCAACAGCATTCCGGCACCGGAAGGCGATCCGGATAAGGGCACACAGGTTCTCATCAGTACCATCGACTACAACGACTATGTCGGCCGTATCGGTGTCGGCAAGGTTTCCAACGGCACCATCAAGGTCAATGAAGATGCCGTCATCGTCAACCATCACGATCCGGACATGCTCCGCAAGGTCAAGGTCAGCAAACTCTACGAATTCGACGGTCTCAAGAAGATCGAAGTCAATGAAGCAACTGTCGGCTCCATTGTTGCTATTTCCGGTATTTCCGATATTCACATCGGCGATACGCTTTGCTCACCGGACAATCCGGAAGCCATTCCTTTCCAGAAGATCGAGGAACCGACAATTTCCATGAATTTCCTTGTCAATGACAGCCCGCTCGCCGGCCGCGAGGGCAAATACGTGACATCCCGTCATCTGCGCGACCGTCTCTACCGTGAGCTCAATACCGATGTCAGCCTCCGTGTCGAGGATACAGACAGCACGGACTGCTTCAAGGTTTCCGGACGAGGCGAGCTGCATCTTTCCGTTCTGATCGAGAATATGCGCCGTGAGGGATATGAATTTGCAGTCAGCAAGGCAGAGGTCATCTACAAGCATGACGAAAACGGCCATCTGCTTGAGCCGATGGAGCGTGCCTACATCGATGTTCCGGAAGAATATTCCGGCACTGTCATCGAGAAGCTCAGCTTCCGTAAGGGTGAACTGCAGAACATGAGCGCACCGAACAGCGGCGGCACAATGCGTCTTGAATTTCTCGTTCCGTCCCGCGGCCTGATCGGTTTCCGTGACGGTTTCATGACAGATACAAAGGGTACCGGTGTCATCAATACCGCTTTCGAGGGCTACGGTCCTTACAAGGGCGACATCGCTTACCGCAAGACCGGTTCTCTGATTGCTTTTGAAGCAGGTGAATCCATTACCTACGGCCTGTTCAATGCACAGATGAGAGGTCCTCTCTTCATCGGACCTGGCGTGCAGGTATATGAAGGTATGGTTGTCGGCGAGAACCCGAAGGGCGGCGATATCGAGCTGAACGTGTGCAAGAAGAAGCAGATGACCAACACCCGTGCATCCGGTTCTGATGAAGCACTCAAGCTTGTTCCGCACAAGGAGCTCACGCTCGAGCAGGCGCTCGATTTTATTGAAAATGATGAGCTTGTCGAGGTAACGCCTAAGAACATCCGTATCCGCAAGAAGATTCTTGATCCGAAGCAGAGAATGCGTGCCAATAAGAAATAATCCATAGATCATAAAAGGGAGCTGCCGGGCAGCTCCCTTTATTATGAAGAAGGCGTATGAAATGCTTTTTTATACGCCTTCTTCTGCTTTATAATATTTTATCGTTCAAACCGATGAATAAATAATCCGCTTAAAAGTTTCGGCTCAAACCAGGTTGATTTCTGCGGCATGAGCTGTCCCGCATCTGCCACAGCCATCAGTTCCTGAATGGATGTCGGATAAAGGGCAAAAGCCGCCCGGCAGTCCTGCGCGCACCGCCTCTCCAGTTCGTCCAGTCCGCGGATGCCGCCGACATAATCCACCCGTGCCTTCTGATTGGCAAGCCGGATATCCCAGATCGGGTTCAGCGCATTGACCTGCAGATAATAGACATCGAGAATACCAACCGGTGTATACCGTTTCAGCTCATCCTTCTCTTCCAGACGGTACCATTTCCCGTCCATATAAAAGCCCATCTCGCCCTTTTTGCGCGGACGCACCTGCTCTTTCTGCGCCGGTCCCACTTCGAATACGTCGGACAGCTTCTCCAGAATCTGCCGCGGCGAATAACCGTTCAGATCCTTGAGGACACGATTGTAGTCGATGATATGCAGCTCATCATCTGGGAAAAGGACGGAAAGGAAATAGTTGAACTCCTCTTCTCCCGTGTAATCCGGATATTTTCTCCTCCGGGCAAGGGAAACGGAAACCGCGGACGCCGCCCGGTGATGTCCATCGGCAATATAGGTGTTCTTCAGCCTGCCAAATGCTTCTGTCAGCTTGATGATCTCGGCGTCGCTGCCGATCTTCCAGATACTGTTCACGATGCCTTCGGATGTAAAGACAAGGTCCGGCATGCGCATCTTGATATTGCCGATCAGATCGCGTATTTCCTGATTATTGCGGTAGGCAAGGAAAATCGGTCCCGTCTGGGCGCTCGTCACATTGATGTGATTCGTGCGGTCGGTCTCTTTCTCGCGGATGGTATTCTCATGCCGGCGGATCACACCGTTCAGATAATCATCGATCGCCGAGCAGGCAACCAGGCCTGTCTGCGTATGCCCGTACGCACTCATTTCCCAGAGATAATAGCAGGGCTCCTTATCTTCCACGAAAATACCCTTCTGCGTCCATTCCTGAATCATCGAATCAGCTTTGCGGTAAACATCTGCCGCATACATGTTGTGGTCCGCCGGAAACTGTGTCTCCGACCGGTCAATGGCCAGAAACGAATACGGGTTATTCTCGACCACCCGGCGCGCCTCAGCGCGGCTGTACACATCATAAGGCAGGGCTGCTACTTTCGAGGCCATCTCTCTGGTCGGTTTTAATGCTTTAAAAGGACGTATAACTGCCATATTCTCTTCCTTCCGCTTACTCTTTATCGCTCAGTTTCACAAGGCGGATCGAAGTCGGTGACGGAATCGAAATCGGTGCGCCGTTCATCAGGAAATAATTTCCTTCATAGTTGATCTTGAAGGAGGTCAGGTTATTGCCGTCCTGATTGACGCTGGTAAACATCGTGTTATTCGGCATGATCAGAATATCATGCGGATATTCGCTGCTGACCGGCAGAACGCAAGACATCGTCATGCTCTGATCGACCTCATCGATATCATAGATGGCAACAGAATTATTGCCGGAATTGGTAACCAGCAGGTGCCGGTCATCCGATGTCAGCTTCAGCGTGATGGCAACATTGGAACCGTCGTACTTCGGAGGCAGTGTGGAGAGTTCCTGCATTCTGGTAAAGGAACCGTCTTCCGGATGATATTCAAACTTGCCTACCGTGCACTTGCTCTCAAAAGTGATATAGGCATATCGGCCGTCTGAGGAAAATACCATGTGGCGCGGTCCGGAACCGAGCTCGCAGCGAAGAATATTGACCAGTTCGATCTTCCCGCGCTGCTTGTCAAAGGAATACACCTTGACCTGATCCATACCGATATCGATGGCGATGACATATTTCTCATCCGGCGAAAAAATCGCACAGTTGACATGGCTTCTGTAATGATGGCCGGTAACGCTGCCGAGTCCCTTCATGAACACCTCATCCGTCACTTCTCCTACGGAACCGTCTTCATTGATATTCATGATGGTCAGCTTGCCGTCATGATAGCCGCCGCTTACGAGATACGTATTATCCCGGTTCACTGACATATAATTCGGCCGAAGTCCGTTGACCGATGCCTGTCCGATCTCTTCCAGACTGCCGTCGCTCAGAATCCGGAAAGAAGTGATACCGGAATCGCAGTTGCTGTACAGAAATCTGCCGTCGGCCGATACCGTCAGAAACGAAGGGTTGCTGATCTTCTGCGTTCCCTTGAGCTTCATATATCCGTATTCCGGATCGACATCGAGGATATAAATACCCTCACTCTCTTCTCTTGTATACGTTCCAACATATGCTACATAGCCACCCGCCATGTTATTTACCTCCGTAAATTCATCTGTCCGATGCTTCAGTTGCCTTATGTTTCTGCTTCGACTGATATAATAGCATAAAGCCGTTCCAGTGTCACGTACAATGCCTTACAGCTATATTAAAATATGATATAATTCTGAAGGAAATTATATTTGAAAATGGAGTGCATCATGAAAAAAATAGCAAGTTTTACCGTTAATCACATCAAGCTGCAGCCGGGTCTCTACGTATCCCGTAAGGACAAGGTCGGCAGCGAAACCATCACTACCTTCGACATCCGCATGACGAGCCCTAACGAGGAGCCGGTCATGAACACGGCCGAGGTACATACGATCGAGCATCTGGGAGCCACCTTCATGCGCAATCACCCGCAGTACGGTCCGCTGACCGTTTATTTCGGGCCGATGGGCTGCCGCACCGGCTTCTATCTTCTGCTCGCCGGCGACCTGACATCGCAGGATGTTCTGCCGGTCGTAACCGAGATGTTTGAATTCATCCGTGATTTTTGCGGGGAGATCCCGGGCGCGCACCCGCAGGACTGCGGAAATTATCTCGATCAGAACCTGGGCATGGCCAACTATCTCGCTGCGCGTTATCTGGATAACGTTCTGTATAACATCAGCGAGGACCGGCTGGTCTATCCGGAATAAACATGGCTGCAGAGTTTGCCGGCAGCCGGAAACAGCCTCAGAGACGATACGCCTGCCTGAGCAGCTTTGCGATCAAGCTGATTGCGATTTCCGCCATGCTGACAGATCATATCGGCTGCATTCTGTACCCGGATGCTGTCTGGCTTCGCTGTATCGGGCGGCTGGCATTTCCGCTTTTCGTTTTCATGCTGACAGAAGGCGCATCGCACACGCACAGTATGAAGCGCTATATTCTCCGGATGCTTGTCTTCGCGCTGATCACGGAGATTCCGTACAATCTGGCCTTTAACGGCACTTTGCTCTATACGGGCAGCCGGAACATGCTGTTTACGCTGACGCTTGGTCTGTGCATGATTTACATGATCCGGACGCCGCTCGCACACCTGCCGGCGGACCGGGAAAGCCGCGGCCTGATTGCACTGCTGCTGTTCGGCACCGCGGCTGAACTGCTGCGGACAGAATCCGGCATGATGGGCATTCTGCTGATCTACCTGTGCTGCATGTTCAGAGACCGGCATGTCCTCAAATATACGCTGAGCGAAATTCTCTTTATAGTATGGGGCGGCGTGCAGCCTTTTGCCGGCTTTGCCTTTATTCCGATGGAGCTTTACAGCGGACGGCGCGGATACAGCAGCCTCCTCTTACAGTACCTGTTTTACGCATTTTATCCGGCGCATCTTTTTGTACTGTATTTGATTGCACAAAGTCCTTTCTTTTCTTGACAGCACATAAGGGCATGGCTTAAAATGATTTTAATTCGGGCTGCCATGCGGCCCGGCCGAAAATTTCTGATATAAATGGAGATGGTTATATTTTGGACCCCAGTGACGTGTCCTACATTATCATACTTGTTATTCTTCTAATACTTTCAGCATTTTTTTCTTCATCAGAGACAGCGCTGTCGACCCTGAGCAGCATCCGTGTCCGGACGCTGTGCGACCAGGGGAATAAGCGGGCCAAAGTGGTCCAGAAGCTGAAATCCGATCCTTCCAGAATGCTCAGTGCTATTCTGATCGGCAACAACGTCGTGAATCTCTCGGCTTCGTCGCTGACCACTGTTCTGGCATCCAGGATTGCGAGCCGCTTCACCTCCGGTGATACCGGCACTGTGATCGGTATTGCGACCGGTATTCTGACACTGCTGATTCTGATTTTCGGTGAGATCACCCCGAAATCGCTTGCGACGGAATACTGCGAGCGTATTTCTCTTGCCGTCGCGCCGGTGATCCTGGCGATGACGCGTATTCTGACACCGGTTATTTTTATCGTCAACAAGATCTCCGAAGGCATCATACGTCTGATGGGCATCCGCAGTGAAGGCCAGAATAAGAGCATCACGGAGAAGGAGCTGCTGACGGTCGTGGATGTCAGCCATGAACAGGGATTCATCGAATCCGAGGAGAAGGATCTGATTAACAATGTCGTCGATTTCGGCGACGCGACGACCGGCGACGTCATGGTGCCGCGCATCGATGTCGATTTCATCGAGATTGATGCGGATTATGACGAAGTCATGCGGACATTCCGTGAGCAGAAGCATTCCCGCATGCCGGTCTATGACAATGAACACGAACACGTACTTGGCATTTTGAACCTGAAGGATCTCTTCTGCTACAGCGGAAATCCGGAATCCTTTTCCATCAGTGCGCTGATGCGCAAGCCGTTTTTCACCTATGAATTCGGCAGCGTCTCGGACCTGATGAAAAAGTTTCAGAAGAATTCCGTGAATATGGCAATCGTCCTGGATGAATACGGTACGGTATCCGGCATCATCACCATGGAAGATATGCTGGAAGAGATCGTCGGTGATATCAGAGATGAGTACGATGTGGAGGAGACAGACGAGATCCGCAGGCTGTCAGCGAATGAATACCTGATTGACGGCAATACCCGTCTTGATGATTTCAATGAGCTGACTGGAACGCATCTGGAATCCGAGGATTACGATTCCATTGCCGGTCATATGATCAATGAATTCGGCTATATTCCGAAGGTCGGCGACCACCTGACTGTAGACGGCATCTACCTTTCCGTCCGCAAGATGGACCGCAACCGCATTGATTCAATTTACGTCAGGTTACCGGAACAGAAGGCAGACCGCAGCGCGGCGCCGGATGATCCGGAATAAATAAAAAGGAGAGAGATTATATGGGATTCATGAAGGAATTCAAGGAGTTTGCACTCCGCGGCAATGTCATTGATATGGCAGTCGGCGTTATCATCGGCGGTGCTTTCAGCAACATCGTTTCTTCCGCCGTCAACGACCTGTTTATGCCTGTTCTTGGTATTTTTACCAACGGCATCAACTTCTCGGAACTGTACATATCTCTTGACGGCAAGCATTACGATACACTGGCCGACGCCAAGGCAGCCAGCGCACCGGTATTTGCTTATGGATCATTCATCCAGAACGTCATCCAGTTTGTCATTCTCGCGCTGATCATCTTCCTGTTCATCAAGGCTATCAACAAAGCCACAGAGAAGCTGAAAAAGCCGGAAGAAGAAGCTGCACCGACGACGAAGACATGTCCGTTCTGCAAATCCGAGATTGCAATCGACGCAACCCGCTGCCCGCACTGCACTTCTCAGCTGCCGGACTACGACCCGCAGTAATAATTCATATTGCAAAAGCTGCCGCTGCTGCGGCAGTTTTTTTTATACCCGGCCAAATGTTTCACGGCATACTGAAAGGGCAGCCAAAGCGATTGCTTTCGCTGCCCTTATTTTAGTGCGCCTGGCGGCGCACGTTTCTAGCCGGTGCAAGTCTGGAGTCCGCCCGGTAGTGGGAAGGACATAGCCGAAGGCAAGGGTGTTCACCGTGAGGTG
>OMWM01000047.1 GCA_900314775.1 uncultured Eubacteriales bacterium
TTCGCGGTGCCGCTTTACAATATAATATATGGCTGCCGCCGCGCAGACGATGACAATCGCCGCGACGATGACCGTCCCCGCATTTTCCACTATCCACTGCATATAAAAACCCTCCTGCAGGTCCATTTTACAGGATTTGCTGCAGGAGGGAAAGCAGAAAAATTAATGGAAAAAGCCTTTCTTCTCATACGGCTCTGTCCGTATATCCACGAAGACATAGCCGGTCTCGTTGATTGCCTTCTCAAGGCCCTTCTCATCGTAAGTCCCCTTCGTCACAAATTCAGCGGTATTCTTCCGGTGACTGGCCTTGACTTTGGCGGCATCGGGTACGGCTTTGCGGATGGTGTCGCAGATATGCGCCTCGCACATACCGCACTGCATACCCTCTATCATAAGTGTAGTCTTAAGCATGTTTTCTGCTCCTTTTTCTTTTTGCTTTTCCGGCGCATGCACCGCCCATCGGGCAGGATGCGCATCCGCACGAGCAGGATCCACCTGCCTTCCGTGTCTTTACAAGCTGCACCACGGCTGCCAGAGCCGCTGCCGCGACGATAACAGCTGTCAGAATTGTTGCTGCCATGACGGCACCTCCTTTCGGAAAATCAATGATGTATCATGTTCTGGTGATCAGCTCCGCGCCGTCTCTGCCTTCCAGGCATTTTCCCTCTTCTTGTTCGGATCCGGTCTGAACAGGAGATAGAGGATGACGCCGAGCACGATAAATGCTGCGATGGTTCCCGGATTGAAAGCGACCTGACCTGCAAAGAGGCCGCCGATCTGATAAACCATGAGGGCTACAAGATAGGAGTTGATATTCTGGAACAGAATTGTGAACCAGAAATATTTCCGGCTGCCCATCTCCCTGGCAACGGTTGAAATCGCTGCAAGGCAAGGAGAATCAAACAGGTTGAAGCAAAGGAACGAAATCGCTGCGATGGTTGTCGGGAAGAAGGAAGCAAATGCTGCGTGCATGCCAGCATCGTACTCTTCGATCTCGCCCAGTCCGGACAGAACGCCCATCGTGGACACGATACCTTCCTTGGCAGCAAAGCCGCTGATGGTGGAGGCAGCTGCCTGCCATGTACCGAATCCAAGCGGTGCAAATACAACGGCAATCGCGCCGCCGATCACGGCCAGGAAGCTGTCTTCCTCGTCAACCATGGCAAGGCTGCCGCCGACAATACCGCAGCTGCCGAGGAACCACATAACCAGGCAGCAGAGGAACAGGATGGTACCGGCTTTCTTGAAGAAGGCCCATACTCTCTCCCATACATGCATCAGCAGCGTCTTGATGGACGGCATATGATATTGCGGAAGCTCCATTACAAACGGTACCGGGTCGCCTGCAAAACTCTTTGTCTTCTTTAAGATGATGCAGGAGCAGATAACAATGGTGATACCTGCGAAATAGCACAGCGGAGCCGCCCACCATGCACCGCCCATGATAAATCCGGCAATGGCTGCGATAACCGGCAGCTTGGCACCGCACGGAATAAAGGTGGTGGTCATCATGGTCATCCGGCGGTCTTTCTCGCTCTCAATAGTACGGGTTGCCATGATACCCGGAACGCCGCATCCCGAGGAGATCAGGAACGGGATGAAGCTCTTGCCGGAAAGGCCGAATCTGCGGAAGATACGGTCCATGATAAAGGCAACTCTGGCCATATAGCCGACATCCTCCAGGAATGAAAGGAGGAAGAAGACGATTGCCATCTGCGGCAGGAAACCGATCGGGGCGCCCAATCCGCCGATGATACCGTTGACAACAAGGTCAACAGCCCAGTCCGCGCCGGCATTTTCCATCGCCGTCTGCACGGCCGGCTGAATGATTCCGCCGAACAGTGTATCGTTGGTCCAGTCGGTAACCCAGGTACCGACGGTGGTTACCGCAATGAAATATACGAGGAACATGACACCGGCAAAGATCGGCAGCGCCGCCCATCTGTTTGTGAGGACACGGTCGATTTTATCCGAGGCCGAAAGTTTTTCGCTCTTCGACTTCCGGATGCTCCTCTTCACAAGTTCCTGAATGTATTCGTATCTCGCATTGGTGATAATGGATTCAGAATCATCATCCAGTTCCTTCTCGCAGTCCCTGATCTGCTCTTCAATGTGATTTTTCACACCGTTATCCAGATGCAGGGACTCGATGACTTTCTCATCTCTTTCAAATACCTTGACGGCATACCAGCGGAGATTTCTCTTGTCCACCAGATTCTCAAGGGATTCTTCTATGTGAGCAATCGCATGCTCTACCGGACCGCTGTATACATGCGGCGTGTCCGTATTTCTCTCTTTCTGTTTCTGCGCCAGCTTGATGCACATCTCGGCGGCTTCCATCGAACCGTCGGACTTCAGCGCGCTCATCTCCACAACCGGGCAGCCAAGCGCACCGGAAAGTGCCGCGAAATCGATCACATCGCCGTTTTTCTTTACCAGATCAATCATGTTGACGGCAATGACGGTCGGAATGCCGATCTCCAGCAGCTGTGTGGTCAGATAAAGGTTTCGCTCGATGTTGGTGCCATCGACAATGTTCAGAATAACATCCGGTTTTTCCTCAACCAGATAGGTTCTTGAAACAACTTCCTCCAGTGTGTACGGGGAAAGACTGTAGATACCCGGAAGGTCCTGGATAATCACGTCTTTGTGATCCCTGAGTCTTCCTTCCTTCTTCTCAACAGTAACGCCAGGCCAGTTGCCGACGTACTGATTGCTTCCCGTCAGATCGTTGAATAATGTTGTCTTGCCGCAGTTCGGGTTTCCGGCAAGGGCAATCTTAATCGTCATCCTGATTCCTCTCCTCTCTCTCCTTCTTTATTCCACCTCAAGGATGGACGCTTCATCTTTCCTCAGTGACATCTCGTAACCGCGGACCGTAATCTCAATCGGGTCTCCGAGCGGTGCCGCCTTGCGGACAAAAATATCCGTTCCTTTGGTGATGCCCATATCCATGATTCTGCGCCTGATCGCGCCTGAACCGTGGATCTTCACAATCTTTACCGTGTCCCCGACAGGAACGTCTCGCAATGTCTTCACGATCACTTGCCTCCCTCAATCATAATCTTTGATGCCATCTCTTTCGTGATGGCCAGTCTTGAATCCCGGATGGCAACAATCACATCTCCCTCGTGTGAAGATACGACATCCATTGCCGTTCCGGCAACAAAACCTAGATCGCCAAGGTGTTTCCGGACCTCCGGACTGCCACCTACGCTTACAACCATGACATGCTCTCCGGCTTTTGCAAATGTTAACGGTAACATTTCCTTATCCTCCCTTTGACGTTTGTACGAAATCCCTTTCTCATGTCAACTGAATTCCTGCCGCCTGCAATACGCCGATCTCGATCAGCAGGCTCACCATCCGGTACACCGTCGCAATGCCGATGCCCGGGCTGCGGTGCCGGGCTTCGATATAGATCTCTTTGCTGCATGTACAGTTTCCCGCAAGTATGACGTCCAGAATTACTTTTCTCTGGCTGGTAATACGGAGTCCGCGTCTGCGAAGCATGTCAATTACCTGCTCCCTGGTGTATTTCGGGGCCGCTGCTGCGGCAGCCGGCCGCTCAATCTGATCCGTCATTTCCACGCCTCCTGAAAAAAATAAATCTGCACGAAGTCGTTGATAACGAATATCAATTACAACTACGTGCAGATTATACAGCCAATGGAAGTTAATGTCAACTAACCTTTTGTTAAAATTTTGCTTATTGATAAATAATATCAATAGATTTACGGGGTAAAAAAGGAATTCTCCTGTACAAACAGACAAAAAGGGCCCGAATTCCTCTGAATCCGGGTCCTTCCTTTCCGGGGCGATTGGTCAATCCCCCGGCATATCCAGAAAATTTTTCAGCTCCATCTGCCTGTACTCCTGCTGCTCCGGCTTCTTCGCGGGAATGCCGTAGACAATGCTCAGAAACTCCTCATGGGATGACAGCGCCTCCTCGAGTTTACCGGCCGTTACCAGACCGGCATACACGGCGAGCGCCTTCGCCTGGCAGTTGAACTGCTTCTTCGGATTGAATTCAATATCGGTAAAGCTGTCATACTGCATCACTGCCTCTGCCTTCTCTTCGTTCTGGGCCAGCGCATTGATGTAGAGCCAGCAGTAAAAATAATCCTTCGGCTCCAGCGGATAGGATTTATGAAAATACTCGAATCGGACCAGATTCCCGCCGTTTCTGATCCTTGGGTCCTTCTTCGCTTCACGGGATGATTTGAAGAGCAGATCCGTGTAGGGGCCGCCGCTCTCAAATACCTTGCTGGCCTGAAAGGCGCTCTCCACGGAAAACTCCTCCAACCCGGGAATCTTCGTGCGGATCATCAGATTAAATGCACTCAGCTCTACGCCGAGCTCCACTTCGCTGCGCGAGGAAACCTCCAGGACCCTGCGTTCCGGATGCATGCCGAGGAACGCCTCGTGAAGGCTCTGAATGCTCCTCCTCTTCTGCGCCACTGAAAAACCGGAATAAAACTGAAAATATACATTTTCTACCTTAGCATAGGGATATGCGCCGACTGCGCAAAATACCGGACGGTTTGCCATCTATCTGTTCTCCTCCTTCAGATCTGCGATCAGCTTATCCGGCTTACCGTGAAAATATATACTGTTCGTCTCGCATTTCACAGCACTGCCGAATAAGGGAGCATATTGCTGCCTCTCCTTCTCATTTTCAAAATAAACCGCACGGATCGCACTGCACGGAATGCTCTGCTCACATATGATCTCCGCCTGGAAGTTCGCAGGCAGATTCTCCGGCATGCCCTCCGGCCTTTCAAAAGTAAACATTCCCTGAAAGAAGGGATACGACATCATCTTATCCCTTCGATAAGTTTGCTGTTTATAAATATGCGACGCCGCATTTTTAGCGAAAAACAGGCAAGGTTTCTTCAGCACTTCCTCCGGGTCCAGCATGAAAACGCAGAAACGCTGCTTGTTATTTGCCTTCTTCATGTACAGCATTTGCACGTTGGGGCAGGTCACGGACAGGGAAATGGAATCTATATGCCCGTCCAGCCTCTGCTGGTCTGTGACATAAACCCGGTCGCCATCCGCACCGGGATGGAAATACCGGGCTTCCGACAATGTCAGAATGCCCTCCGCGTTTCCCATAATGTTCTGCAGATTGCGAAGATCGGTAAAATGGGTAAAATATTTCACATTTCTTTTCTTTATTTCCCTGAGAATCCTTTCATGGTCCGGGTTCGCCGCCGCCCGCAAAGCTTCCTCTTTCTCACTGTCGCTGATATCCAGAACCTGCGCGATATTATCCTTTATCCGCTCGTCAAGCTGTGAATTGAAGATCTTGCCGCAGGCCGCCCGCAGGGTATCCTCCGGACGTATCTCAAAAACCAGTTTAAGATATTCCGTTCTGTCGACCGCGCCGTGTTCATTGCGTCTGCCTGCCCAGGCCTTACTGGCACCGTCCAGCATCTTGTCCTGATCTTTTCGGTCTTCGCGCAGCTCTGGAATACAGATCGTGTAGTAAAACAGAAACAGCTCCCTGAATCTTTTTTCTTTGTCCTGCTCGCCAAGCTGCATCTTCAGAAGATCAAAATAATTCTGTATATACTGCTTTTCATCGTCAATACCGATTCCCAGCAGCAGGGCGGATGCGCCGATACGGCGCGTCTTCTTTCCTGTCTCGGCGATAAAAGCCGAGATCAGCTCACGGTCCGCCTCCGATGGGCTGCTGTAAAAATCCCGAATTTGCCCAACTGTATTTTCCGGGCCAAATTTCAAATATTTCATAATATTTTCCTTTTCTTCTCTCAATCCAGAAAACGGATCTGGCGGTCGAGCAGAGATTTCATCGGCCGCTCCGTAATCCGGTCAGTGCTGCGCAGCACATCGCAGAGAATCGGAGATGCCGGATTGTATCGTCTCCGGCTGTCCTCCACGGCCGCGGGGCTGAAATTTGCATAACAGTAGCGGCAGCCGTTGCCGCAGGTATTGTATGACCCCACATCGATACTGGCGGCGCAGAGACATTCCGGACGCTGCGAAGGGTCCTTTTTCACCATCATCCTGCCGCCTGTCAGCCTCTCGATCAGAGCCTTGTCAATGCAGGCACTATGCGAAATCCCGGCAGAAGAAAGGTCAATCGTCTCCGCACAGGTGCCGACCTCCATATCAAAGCGGGCGGCGATCTGCTGCAGTTTCCCTGCAAAATTCAGCAGCCACTCATCTTCCTTCTGCTGCATATGGATGGCTTCCATGTTTTTCCTGTTCTTCCGGTATACATCAACAAAGCTTATGACGCATTTTTCAGTACAGCCCTGCAGCGCCTGCGCGATCTGCGAGAACGCCCTCAGATGATACTCCGGTGTATACCGCTCACTGAAAATGATCGGATCATAGCGCCATATGACCCGCTCCGGTCCCACAAACTGCGAAAGCTTCTGGAAAGCGGGAAGCAGGTACTGATGCTTATCCGGAAGATTTCCCTCTATATCACGGCCGTAGCCGGTGAGGGTGAACTGAAAATAATAGGTATAGCCGTCAAGCTCCGGCAGTCTGTTCAGCATGGGAATCGGATTTTTGGTCCAGAACACAATGCAGTCGACAAGCCCCGAATCCAGCGCTATTTTGCTGACCTGATTTTTATTGAACGGGTTGCGCACGCACAGGTATCCCTCCCGGATCCTGTTCATAAACCAGTCCGTGTAAAAAGTCGGAATATCCGTTCTTCTGCTGGCACTGATAATCATCGTAACCACCCCTTCTCACAGTCTGAAGTTATTGCTTACTTTCTCTTAAGCCGGATGATCTGAAAACGGATGTACTTTGTATAGGTTACCGCGTTCATATCACCGCAGATATCATCGATCCGTCTTCCCTGACTCCTGAACAGGTTCCCGTCAAATGTCCGGTCCAGTTTATAGAACTTATCCTGTGCACAGCCCTGATAGATATATGCGGATTTTCCTCCTCTATGAAAATCTCCCTGCAGCCAGTGCTCATCCGGCATGCTGCTGCCCCGGTAGAAATCATCTTCCCTGATGAACTTCTCCTGCACCTCGAAACGATCTGCGAGTGAGGAGACCAGTTTCTCCACGAAATCCACCACCCGGTCAATGTCTCCGCGGCTGTCCGTCTGGCAGACAACCAGGTAGTAGATCTGCGTTTTCGGCGGATTTCCCTTTCCGCCTTTAATGCGTCTTCTGATCGTTTTAAGGAGCTGCGCCAGCTGATCGTCATCCAGCTCGTTGAGGATCTTGGAAAACATCAGAATATTGTAGTTTTTCCACAGATTATTCTCCTTGAAAAATCTGACAATATCCATTTGCTCAAATCGCAGGCCGGCCTTATCCGTCCTCTCATAGAAACTGCACAGCATCGGGTCCTGTGCAAAAGAGAGCGGCCATTCTGTCTCGTCCACCCCGGCGTACCGGTACCGTACAGGATTCTCCGGGAAAAAAGTGCTGGCATAGGCCAGGCTCCAGCCTGCAATCATGGATCCGCAGCCAACATCGACAGCGCCGAGATATGGTGCCTCCGCTGCTTCTGCTGCCTGGCCGGCTTCGGCTTCCTCATCCGCCGCCAGCCCGCAGCTTCTCAGATAATCCGCAATGATGGCCTTGAAGATGGCGCTGTACTCGAAAGCGTAGGCGCGCCCATATTTCCACATATAGCACGAATCCACAAGGGTATCGTCATAATGGTATTCTTTGTCCGGGATCTTCTTATTATTCTCGCCGCCTTTTCGATAGTTCAGTACTGTGTTTAAAACGGTCTGCACCTCCTGCTCACCGGCCTCACACATGTCGGATTCCGCCTGCCGGCAGACCTTATACAGCGCATCTTCCGCCATCAGCCGCCGGCAGTATCCGGCATCCACTTTGTTATCCCGCATACTGCCGGGCTCAGGATCCCATCTGACCGCCGGGATCTTCTCCTCTTCGGCCTTTTCAAGGCATCCGCAGATCTTCTCGATCTCCTCCGATCCGGTTCCGTCCGTGTACAGCCGCAGATACCGGAATTCCTTAATCTTCCCGTCGGAATCCATCTCCCCGACCAGCTCATCCTTCAGCTCATCCCTGTGCATCGCCGTCCTATCTCTGCGGTGCTGCGCACCGTCCACCTCGATGATCAGGTGAATATCCCCATCATCCCTGCCGACAAGCACAAAATCAAAGCGCGCATTGGCAATATATTTTTCTTTCTCCTCATCCTCAGAAGCAATGGCCGGCACGGTCTGCAGCGGCACCTCTCTATAAATCATATACTGCCCGGTGATCCGCTGCTCATCCAGCATCGCCTCCATCAGGCATCTCTCCGGCGCGGAGATCGGCATCGCATAATCTGTCTCCTGCTTCCACGGCAGGTCCGCATACTGCCGATAATACGGCACGCGGTCAAATACAGACCGGATGGAAGATCTCACAAAGCCAAAGCCGGCCTGATCGCTCTCTTCATTTCCATGTTCTTTAATATATTCTGTCAGTATCCGCAGATATAAAGCGTGATTTCCGTCTATCCCGCTCTCCTCCGACAAACAGCATCCCGTTTCCGCCTCCTGCAGCGAATCCGGAAGCCACACAGAAGAACACAGAAGGCAGAACTCCTTTTTCGCCCTGGATACGACCACATTGATCTTCTCCTGCGTCTGAATCCACTCAGCCTGCCCGGCTTTCGTATAAGAGTCGATGACCGGCATAAAGCAGACCATATCAAACTCCTTGCCCTGCACCTTGTGGATCGTAAGGCTTGGAATATCATTGACAAGCGGATCCTTCTTGCTCAGCACCGGTCCGTCCGATTCAGCGATGCCGTTTTCCATGTTGTATTGCTCGATCGCCTGTTTCAGAATCTCGAGCTGATAATTATACGGAGAAATGATGCAGCAGCTGAATTCCGGATCCTCCCGCAGCCGCCTGCAAAGTTCCGGATACTCCTCTGTCATAAAGGAGACGATCTGCCGCCTGTTCAGATTCTTCCTGACATCGCGGGGCTCCTCATCCGCAGAGCTCCTCGCATCCTGCGCCTTTTCCTGAACCAGCACCCGCTCCCAGTAATCTCCCTCGTACCAGCGGACCCGCATCGGCAGAAGGCCGTCATCTGCGGTGCAGATACGGAGCATTCCGTCATAGACATTCTCATTACAAAAGCCAATGATGCCCGGGTGGCAGCGATAATGCTCATTCAGAAAAACGCTGCTGCATTTATCACCAAATCGTTTTACGCAGGCGTCCATAAAATTATTGTTTCCCTCATGCAGGCAGTAATCGGGAACCGCTTCCGTCACAGAATCCGTTTCTTTTGTATAGATAGGCGGCAGCTGTTTCGTATCTCCGAACAGCACAAGATGGCGCCCTGCCGATTCCATCGCAAGCAGCCCGAGTGCCGGCTTCACCTGAGAAGTCTCATCTATGATAACGTAATCAAAATGATTGTCAAACCCCTTCTTCGGTTCTATACATTTGCGGATGGAATGAATGGTTGAAAAAATAATCGGATAATACTGCAAAAGATCGGGATCAAACCCAACTCTCCTCCTGTAACGCTTCCAGTCGTTCTTATTTAACGCTTTGTAAGATGCAGCAATCTCCTGCAGCCTCTTATCTTCACTGTCTTCAAGAACATCTGCAAAAGCGTTCCGGCGCCCGTATGACCCCAGATAAGCGTAAGCGTTCCGAAGTTCTTCTATCTTATCCACGCTATCGATGATATTTTCGATAGCCTCTTTGTTGCACGACAAAACAGCAGCCGTCGCGTCCGGTTCACAGCGTCTGATATATAAGAGCAGATTGGCAATCGTCCGGGTCTTTCCCGTTCCCGGCGGGCCCTGCACTGCGGTCACACTGTTCGTGACAGCGCTGGCGATGGCCCTGAGCTGTGAATCGTTGATCTGATCCGGACAGACATCCTTTATCCTGTCCGGCAGCGCATCAGGCACCTTATCCGCGGGTGTGCAGGACATGGATCCGAGCGCGTCCTCATCTCCCAGAAACGCCTTCGTGATCGGGTTCAGCTTATCGCACCCTTTCAGTTCAGCATCATTGAAAAACCAGGCTATGGAATAAGGCGCGTCCACCAGCTCGCCCGTTTTCTTATCTTCCCGCAGTCCCTCCTGAATGGAACAATCTTTCAGATAGTTCCAGACCTTTTCGTTAATCATTTGTTTCCCCGTTTTCTTTCGTCTTGATAGAAATATCTGATATCATTATATCACAAAAAGAGAGATTCCAGTCAGGATTCCGGCTTCCCCTGTTATACTTCTTTACACGGACAGTCACGGCATCAGGCTCCGCCGGTCAGACACCGGGCGCAGTATAAAAGGACGGGCAAAAAACGAAACATCGTTTTTTACCCGCCCTCTGTTATACATCTTCATTCTGCAATGGCATCTCTGACCCACCTGTCTGCCTTCCGGATCAGGGATCTTTCGAGATATTCCGGCAGTCCCTCAAGCGTCTGTCCGGGCATGACGCCGGTGACCTCAATGCGCTCCGTCTCCCGGAATCCAAGCATCTTCATGGCCGCCTGAATGCGCTGCTCTTCCGCTTCCGCATAGCCCGCAGACGGGCTTCCCATGGAATACACCGTCATCAGCTTCCTCACTTTGCCGGCATAGGGCTGATAATATCGGTTAATCAGCGAATAGAGACGGTTGATGAACAGGGACATCTGCCCCGATACCGCAAACATGTAGATCGGCGAGCCGATAATCAGGCCGTCCGCCGATTTCAGCGACTGCAGAACCTCCGTCAGATCATCGTACAGAACGCAGCCTTCTCTGCGCTTGCAGCCCATACACCCCTGACAGCCCCGGAAATTCATGGTGTTCAGGCGATATTCCGTTACCGCTGCCCCTTCCTTCAGCAGCTCCTGCCGCAGGATCCGGAAGGCAGCCGACGTACCGCCGTTCATTCTGGGACTTCCATTAATCATGATAATTTTCTGCTTCATGCCTCACATTCTCCCGTCCCGGTTATAGCGTTCATGAAAACCGGCCGCATTCATCCTGCTTATCGCCTCGTCCAGCTTTTCCAGCATTGCCTCTTTGCTCTCCGGAATCCGCCCGTTTACGGGAACCATATTGCTGGCATGGGCGCCGAAGAAGAAGGTCGGCGTATGCAGATGCGCAAGCATCTCCCGCGTCTCGCCAAGCATCTGCGCCTCCGAAGCGACATGGAAACGGCCGCTGCGCACAGCCTCTCCGATCTCGGTGTTATCAAAGATGCTCAGGGAAGAAGATCCCACAAAATCAGGATGCAGCTGATTTAAAAACGCCGCCGTCCTGCGCGCGTGCCTAAGGCCGGCCTCCCTGTCATCGCCTGTAATGCCCGTGATAAAGCTCGTAAAATAATGAATCCCGACCTTTTCCAGCCTCCTGATCTGCTTTAAGGCCTCATCCACGCTGTATCCCTTATTCACCGCATCCAGGACATCCTGATCCCCGGATTCGGTACCCAGATACAGGAAATTCACCTTTTTCTGCACCAGACTCCTCAGCTGTTCATCTGTCTTCCGGCCGATATCCGGAATCGTGGAAAACATACAGATCGTCTCCACCGTCGGCAAATACTGCTGCACAAGGTCCGCGATCTGCGCCAGTCTTTCATACGGCAGGACAAACGCATCCCCGCTCAGCAGAAATACCCGCTTCGGGCTGCGGTAATATGCACCAGCCTCCCGGATATCGTGCTCAATCTGTTCCATAGGAGCCGCGGCAAAAGGCGTCTCCCGGTACGCCCCGCAGAAAGTACATTTATTATGTGAACATCCCGCCGTCGCCTCAATCAATACCGAATACGCTTCTGTCGGCGGTCTCATAACCGGTTCTGTATAATGCATGATCATTCTCCCTTACACGGTTCTCATACTATGTCTTCTCAGATACATCCACTTCTCCTCTTCCTCGGTGATGCCGGCGATCATCCGGTCCATCCTCGCCAGAAGCGCCTCACGGTCTTCCGGGAGAAATGTTTCCTCCCCGAGGTACGTCCAATACGGCCCGTCCACGACCTGCACATGGTTCTTCAGGCCGGCAAACAGGGTCCGATATTCCATCTGGCGCTCCTTTTCCGAAGCTTCCTCAAACTTTCCCGCTCTCATCTCTTCGCAGAGCTCCGTCCCCGGCAGCACCGCAAGGCTCGTCGTGCCGATCAGCGTCGGGTGAATCTGGTTGAAGATATCGATGCTTTTCCTCGCGCTCTCCACGCATTTTCCCCTGCCGGCCAGTCCGCCGAGGTATACAATCCTATAGCGTATTTTCGCCTGATCCAGCTTGCCCAGCTGCGTGACAATGTCCTGCGCCGCATAGCCCTTGTTCATCCGCTTCAGGACTTCGTCGTCTCCGGTCTCCACACCGATCACGAGATTGTCAAAGCCCAGCGCCTTAAGCCGCAGGATGTCCTCCACTGACTTGTTCTTCACATCCGATACCCGGCTGTACGCGGCAATTTCCGCACCGGGAAAATATTTCTGAAACAGCTCCCCGTACGGCGCCAGTTTCTCCGTACTCAGAGCATACGGATTCCCGCCGTTCGCCCAGAAATATCTCTGCTCCGGATTTACCCGGTACACTTCTCTCAGATCCGATTCCACCTGCTCCAGCGGCGCCATGCGAAACGGAAAATCCCTGTAAAAATTGCAGAACCGGCAGCTGTTGTGCGTACAGCCGACGGTAACTTCTATGAACTGCCTGTAATCCTCCTGCGGAGGCCTGACAACCGGTCCGTTAAAATGCAGCATAATTTCATCTCCTGTTGAAATCTGTAAATGTATTTGCTAATATGAGGTTAGATTAATACAGCCGATTAAAATTGACAAGTACGCAATATTTTTTAACCTGGTTAATAATTTATAACCTACAGGAGAAAATCTTATGGAAACAACCACATCCGGCAATATGAGTATCGCCATCGACCTGCTTTCGGGCAAATGGCAGCTGAAAATCCTGATCTGCCTGTGCCAGGCAAAGACGATCCGTTTTAATGATCTGAAGCGAATGCTGCCGGGCATCTCCAACAACATGCTGTCGCAGTGCCTCAAGCAATTTGAGAAATATAAGATTGTGGAAAGAAAGCAATACGAAGAAATACCGCCGAGAGTGGAATACTCCCTGACAAAACTCGGTCAGGACCTCCACCCGGCGGTACATCTGCTTAATGAATGGGGTAAGGAAGTGCAGGAAGAAAACGGGATCTCCTGCGATAAACTTCAGGACGTATAATACGAAGGCCTTTATAGGCCGGATTATTTCTTCCGCAGTCTGTCCAGTTCAGATGCGATCTCCTCATAATTCTTTTGCGCAGGCACGATCCTGCGAAGGTCTTCATCGCTCAGCGCCAGCATTTGCTCGACGGTCCATATGCCTGCCTTGTGAAGAAAGTGATACGTGAGTCCGCTGACTACCGGATGCGTCGCTTCCCACTCTTTTCTTTTGCGCTCTTTTTCGATTTCCAGCCAGAACAGATAGTCATAAACCGGTGTGCTGATAAATTCCCCAATCTGCTCATCGGTCATAAAAACTGCCGAAGTGTGGAAAACCTCCAGCGCCGAAGCGAGCGGCGGCTCCATTTGCTCGTTTCCCTTATCCGAACGAAATTCCTGAACATACTTTTTCAGATATGCGTCCACATCCCAAATCTTTGCGTCTTCCGTCGCAAAGTCTACCGTGTTATTGATAAAAGCATATCTGATGACAGGCTCCTGCGTCGTTCCGGTAATGTCAATCAGGAGCTGCCCGAAATCCGCATCACACCAGAAAAGTTCCTGGTTCAGATCTTTTTTTTCAATTTTTCCATCACGATACAGGCGTTTCGTGTCGGAGACACCATCCATGCTGTAATTAATATACCCGTGCGCAAAATCCACATCAAATATCCGCCGGATTTCCTGGTATGTCTCATCATTTTCCCGAAGACTGCCGATGAACCGCAGAGAGTCTATATTTCTGATCAGAAACCGTATTCCATAAGCAGCCCGCTGGACCAGGCCATCCGGGTCAAAACCACAGTAATGATTTACAATAAATCCCTTGAAGCATGTCTCTTCCTGCTCGGAAGAAGGAAGACTGCTAACCCCGCCATCTTTGACGTTTAACCTTACAATAATACTCGCCTTATCACTCATAAATATTTCCTCCGTTAATAAAGCCAGGAACATCAGTCCTATGTATATAACAATTATAATATGACAGGGCTTATTCTGGTAATTATTTTCGAGGCTTCGTGCACATGTGTGGGTAGGAAATAGCCTCTGCCTACCATAATAACAATTGAAAAGGTCATCGGACTCTCGTAATGTATAGCTGTC
>OMWM01000051.1 GCA_900314775.1 uncultured Eubacteriales bacterium
ATGAACCGGCGTGTAAAGGAAATCAATCTCACACCGGGGTATCTGGCGCTGGTGGCATTCTGCTTTTCGATGACGATCGGGGTCGTCTGGGAATTCATCGAGTTCACTGTCGACAGCTTTTTCCAGCTGGATATGCAGAAGGATTTCATCGTCAGCAGCATTTCCTCGGTGACGCTTGATCCGAACCATTCGCAGGTGCCGTATAAGATCTCGGATATCACGCAGACGATCATCGAGACCGGTGACGGACAGCGGCATGTCATCATGGGCGGCTATCTGGATATCGGCCTGATTGATACGATGAAGGACCTGATCGTCAATTTTATCGGCGCGTTTGTCTTTTCGCTGCTTGGCTATTTCTATGAGAAAAAGCTGCAGAACCATGAGAAGGAGACGCAGGCGACAAATATCGCCGGCCAGCTGATGCTGCAGACGCTCAGCGATGAGGAACTTGAGCAGCAGGAAAAAGAGATCCGTGAGCGGGAGGATATGATCGCGAAGGAGAAGTTCGAGCGCAAGAGCAAGAACGCTGTCTGGCTCGCCGAGTACCGCATGCGCCAGGAAATCAAGGACGAGGTCGAGGAAGGACTGGAAAAGCGCGCCGAAAAACGGGCGGAGAAGAAGGCAGAGAAAAAATCGGATAAGGTTTCCGGAAAAAAGCAGGGCAGGAAAGCAAAGCGGAAGAAGAAATAAAAATGCCGCAGCCACCGGGGCTGCGGCAGAGTATGACAAAGATAAAGACGGCGGCTGATTATTCCAGACTGTTCTTGGAATAGTCTTCCGGAATCTGCGTGGAATATCTGCCGTCAAAGCAGGCACAGCACATGCCGCCGCTGCTGACATCGGAGGCGAGGCTGCGCGCCGCATCGATGGACAGGTAGCCGAGCGAATCGGCACCGATGATGTCGGCGATCTCGTCAACCGAATGATGACAGGCGATCAGATGATCGCGGGAGTCGATGTCGACGCCGTAATAGCACGGATTCAGGAAAGGCGGCGCCGAGATGCGCATGTGCACTTCCTTCGCGCCGGCTGCCCGGACGACGGAGATGATTCTTGCCGAGGTGGTGCCGCGCACGATCGAATCGTCGATCAGGATGACCCGCTTGCCTTCGATCACAGGCCGGATGGCGTTCAGCTTCAGATTGACGAGGTTGGCACGCTCTTTCTGCGTCGGCGCGATGAAGGTACGGCCGATATATTTGTTCTTGATCAGGCCGAGGGCAAACGGAATGCCGGATTCGTGCGAATAGCCGACAGCCGCGTCGAGGCCGGAATCCGGTACGCCGATGACGAGATCGGCATCGACCGGGTGCTCCTTCGCCAGCGCGCGTCCGGCACCGGTACGGTACTTATGCACTGAGATGCCGTCTACGACTGAGTCCGGACGGGAAAAATAAATATACTCGAATATGCAGTGGTGAATGGTCGACGGATCCTTCGGGCAATGCGTCCGGTCGGTCCGGAGACCGTCCTTGTCGGCGATGATGATCTCGCCCGGCAGCAGATCGCGGACGAACTTTGCACCGACAGCGTCCAGCGCGCAGCTCTCCGAGGCGAAAACGATGCCGCCGTCATCACGGATGCCGTAGCAAAGCGGGCGGAAGCCCTGCGGATCGCGGCAGGCGATCAGCTTCGCCGGTGACATGATGATCAGGGAATAGGCACCCTCGATGGAATCCATCGCGTGGTTCAGCGCCATCTCGATGGAACCGCAGTGGATGCGGGCACGGGTGATGATATAGGCGATTACCTCGGTATCGCTGGTGGAATGGAAAATGCAGCCGTCGAGTTCGAGCCGCTTGCGCAGCTGCATGGAATTGACAAGATTGCCGTTGTGCACGATGGCGAGCTGACCCTTGATGTGCTTGATCAGCATCGGCTGTGCGTTCTGCCGTGTCACGGAAGATCCGCTGGTGGAATAGCGGTCGTGGCCGATGGCCATCGTACCCGTTCCCAGTTCTTCCATAGTACGCTGGTCGAAAACATCCTTGACCAGTCCCAGATCTTTGCGGCACCGGATTGTCCGGTCGCGGTTGACGGCGATGCCGGCCGCTTCCTGTCCCCTGTGCTGCAGGGCTGTCAGTCCGGCGTAGGCGAGCTGGGCCACATCGGTCTCCTCCGGCATACGGATGCCGAAGACACCGCATTCTTCATGTATCTCTGAAAAATCAAACATCTGCAGTCTCCTGAAAGAATCTTATGATGGTTAAACGGCGCTTCAAGACCGGGTCTTAAAGCGCCGCTGCTTCAGTCTGATTATATACAATTCTGAAATTATAAGTCAAGGCTATAATGCCCCCTGCAGGGCTGTACAATCATCAGACTTTTTAATAGTATCTGTAAGCTCTGATAATATCTGTCAGGATCGGGATGGTCGTCTCGAAGTCAACACCGTACCACGGCTTCTCCGGATTTTCCACTGTAACCTTGATCGTCTGTGCCGTGTAATCGGCCGCGATTTTCATCGCCTGCTGCCAGCTAAGGCCGTTCATTATCGCACCGACGCAGACGCTCGAGAAGATATCGCCGGTTCCGTGATAGGAAGCATCGACGCGGTCGTTCTGGTATTTGAAATACTCTTTCTTCTCCGTGTCATAGCCGTAAACGCCGGTTTTGCCCTCGCTCAGGGAAACACCTGTCAGGACGGCGATCTTCGCACCGAGCTTTGTGAGTCCGTCAAGCAGATCCTTGATGTACTGCTCATCGTAGTGCTCCTTGTACGGCATACCGGTCATCAGGGAAGCTTCGGTGATGTTCGGCACGATGATATCGGCCTTGCCGCAAAGCTCCGCGTTCTTCTTCACATAATCCATATTGAAAGCCGGGTAGAGCTTTCCGTTATCTGCCATGACCGGATCGATGAAAATCAGCGTGTCCTTGCTCTTGAAATCATCGAAAAGCTTTTCCATCTGCCCGATCTGGGCGATGGTGCCGAGGTATCCGGTGTAAATGGCGTCAAAATGAACATTTTCCTTCTTCCAATGCGCCGTGATCGGCTCAATCTGATCGGAAAGGTCCTTGCAGGTAAAACCCTTGAACATGGTGTGCGTGGACAGCACCGCGGTCGGAAGAATAACGGTTTCCACGCCCATGGCGGAAATGAGCGGAAGCGCTACGGTTGTTGAACATTTGCCGAGGCAGGAAATATCCTGCACTGTAAGTATTTTCTTCATATTGTCAGACTCCTTGATCGTGAATTGAAATGTCGGATGGGTATTTCGGATTTTATTATAGAGCACTTTGGGTATAAATAAATGCTCAGATTGCATTCAATCGACAAGGTCAGATACTTTTCTTGCCATATGATGCGTGTGCGATATAATTATTATGGAAATATGGCTTTTTTAAAGGGAGGCAGCCATGGACTGGAGCAAACTGAGCGAAGAGGACAGAAAGAGAATCGAGAAGGTCCGGGGAACCGGGCTGGATATATACGGAAGCGTCTACCGGGATTTCTTCGGAACCGGGGCAGGCAGCGGGCATACGGACGGCGGCGCGGATTCAGCCGGCGGCGTGAAGGATCCGGTGAAGAATGCGCAGGATGCGCTGAAAGAGGCCAGAGATGTTTTCGGCGATGAGCTGGTAAAAGCACAGCAGCAGAAGGAAGAGGCCGGAGAGCCGGAAAAGCCTGCGGAGGACGAACGCGATCCGGAGGAGGAACTGAACGAGCTGATCGGTCTCACGAAGATCAAGCATGATATGAAGGAACTGGCGGATTTCGCCAGTGTCCAGAAGATGCGCAAGGATCAGGGCCTGAAATATGTACCGGTGTCGCTGCATATGGTATTTACGGGCAATCCGGGTACGGGCAAGACGACCGTCGCCCGCATCCTTTCCCGGATGTACAAGAAGATCGGCATTCTCACCGGCGGGCAGCTTGTGGAGACCGACCGTTCCGGTCTGGTTGCCGGATACGTCGGCCAGACGGCGATCAAGACGCAGGAGCAGATCAAAAAGGCGGAGGGCGGTGTCCTCTTTATCGATGAGGCCTATGCGCTGGCGCAGCGGGATGACCCGTTCGGACAGGAGGCCATTGACACGCTGCTTAAGGCGATGGAGGACAAGCGCGACAACCTGATTGTCATCGTGGCCGGCTATACGAAACCGATGGAGAAGTTTATTAACAGCAACCCGGGTCTCAAATCCCGTTTTAACAGATACATCGAGTTTCCGGATTACACGGTCGATGAGCTGATGCAGATTTTTGATCTGGACTGCCGCAAATACGAGTATGTGCTGGATGAGGATGTCCGCAAGCATGTGCGGGAGATGGTTTCGCTGCGGAAGATGCAGCGGACGGAGAATTTTGCCAACGGCCGTGAGGTGCGCAATATCTTCGAGGACATCGTGACCAATCAGGCGCGCCGGATTGCCCGGATGGAGAATCCGACCCATGATGATCTGGTGACGATTACGCTGGATGATCTGACGGATGAAGAGGAAAGCGGCAAGAAGACGGATACCGCGGCAGATAAGAAAGCGGATTCTGCGGCAGACGCCGCACCGGTCTCAGCGGCCGATAAGGCATCGGATACCGCGGCAGATAAGACGCCGGTTTCCGGGGCAGACACTGCGGCGGGTTCGGCGGCAGAGTCGTCATCGGTTTCCGAAGCAGATGCCGCACCGGAACAGAACCCGGCGCCGTCTTCGGCAGCCGCATCGGAACAGAACCCGGCATCCGCACAGGCACCGGCAGAAAAATAAACGGCATGGTATGCGATACATGAAGAGATACGGCAGCTGCCCGGATCCGTGGTCCGGCCGGGGAGCCTACTGCACGACGGGGCAGTTCGCGCAGGCCGGAAACCGCCGCTATCTGCGCCACTGCGGACCGACGGCCGCGGCCAACGCCGTGCTGACGCTGCGGCGCGGGCAGGGCAGGAGCGAGGCCGCACCGGAAAAGGTTTTTCTGAAATGTGCCGCGATCGGCAGGCACAGTCTGATTTATTACAATATTGATCTGCTGCATCGCTTTGGCGGCACGTCGGATCTGCTGGCGGGCATCATGCTGCAGCGCTGTCTGCGCGCATGCGGCTGCCGCGCGCGGGTCGGCGTGCGGCGTCTTCTGACAGCCGGCAATCTCCTGCGTGCTCTGCAGCGCGGAAGCTTTGCCTATCTGGAGCTGCGCCGCCACCCGGTGTACGGAAATCATCATCTGCTCTGCTATGGCGCGCGCCGTGAGGACGGCAGGCTGTATCTGCGGTGTGCGGATGGATGGAAAGACCGCATGACGGAGATACCGGCAGGCAGCATACGGCTGGGCTGGATGTTTGAAATCCGGCCGGTAAGTTAAAATATAAAAAAGGCGTATCCGCGCGAAGTGTATCCGGGAAACCGGACACATGTCGCATGCGGATACGCCCTTTTTGCATAAAGGAAAAATCAAAGCCTGAGGAGACGGTAGATCGCCTCCGCCGCTCCGTCGTGGTTGTTGTCGGCCTCGGTGATGAAATCGGCAGCGGCTTTTACGTCCGGCGAGGCATTCTGCATGGCCGCGCCCACGCCGGCTTTCTGAATCATCGAAAGGTCGTTGTTGGAATCGCCGATGGCGGCCGTCTCCTCCGGCGCGATACCGAGCAGGCCGGCCAGCTGCAGCACGGCATTTCCCTTGTCAGCTGCGGCATCGGTGATTTCTATGACGCGGTTGGATTCGGCGACGCTGACGGTCGGAAATTTTATGCGGATGCTGTTTTTCATGGCTTCTTTGTCGGCGCAGTGCGGAATCAGGACCGAAATCTTAAAGAGGCGGTCAGGCGCCTTGGCGAGTTCTTCCATTACAGAATCGGTCGGCGTGCGGGATTCCATCATGTAGCGGATATCCTCCGGCCGCACAAATTGCCGGATCTTCGGATATTCGTCCCGGTTGATATAAGGGACGCCGTCGATAAACAGGGTCAGCAAAGTCTCCTCTGTCTTCAGGGCCTGCAGCAGAGGGATCGCCGTCTCGTATGGGATGGCATTGGCAGCCAGGAGCTCCTTTCCAGGGCGCAGGCGGTCGACGCGGGAGCCGTTCATGGTGATGGCGTATTGAATTTCCGGCATGGCAAGCAGTTCGCCGGGAATGCTGCGCGGCGCACGGCCCGTGTCGGGTACGATCTGCACGCCGCGTGCCGCGGCGAAACGGATTGCCGCCAGACTGGCCGGCGAAACCTGCTTGTTATCATCAAGCAGTGTGAAATCCATATCAACTGCGATCAGTTTTACTGTCTGTCTGCTCATCTTTGTCACCATTCCTTATTGATTTCTTGAAAATATCCGGGGTAAAGTATATATTAAAAAAAGAACATTTGCAAAATTTATGGTGAAGATATGGATGATAAATGCTTGAAAACTTTTATGCTGGCCGCGGAACTCGGCAGTTTTACAAAGGCCGCGGAGATACAGGGGTATTCCCAGCCGACGGTTTCTTTCCAGATCCGCCAGCTCGAGCAGGAACTCGGCTGCATGCTGTTTGAACGTGTCAACCACACGATCGCGCTGACAGACAAGGGACGTGAGGTGCTGCTGTTTTCGCGCAGTCTTGTGAAGCTGGAAAATGAACTGATGGAGAAGCTCCGGGATGACAGCGAGGTGCGCGGTCTCGTGCGGCTCGCCGCGCCGGATTCGCTGACCGGCTGGCTTTTCGGTGAGCCGTTTGCGGCGTTCTGGAAACAGTATCCGGGTATCACGCTGCGCATTACAACGGCGGGAACGCAGGAGATGTTCAGCATGCTGGATCACAACGAGACGGATCTCGTCCTGACGCTGGACAGTCCGATCTACAGCAGTCAGTATATTATCCGGAGCGATGTCACGATCCCCGTACATTTTGTGGCCAACCGGAACAACCCGCTTGCCGGGCGGGAGAGCCTGCACGTGGCGGACCTCCTTTCGCAGCCGCTGCTGATGACGGAGAAGGGCATGAGCTACCGCAAGGTGATGGAAGACCGCCTCGCGCAGCAGTCGCTGGAGATGCATCCGGTGCTGGAGATGGGCAATGTCAGCCAGCTCTGCGCTCTGGCTGCGGCGGACGCCGGCATTTCACTGCTGCCGGATTTTGTGACGCAGCCGTATATCGAGCGCGGCGAGATCGTGTATCTGCCGGTGGATGACTGCCCGGTGGAGACGCAGCTGCAGCTGATTTATCACAAGGACAAATGGATTTCGCCTGCGATGGAGAAGATGATCGGCTATCTGATGTCGCGGTCGGAGGAATGAGAAGGACATAAAGAAGGCGCTCTGCATGATGCAAATCTGCAGAGCGCCTTTTGTCATGGAAAAACGGCTGCCTGTCTTATTTCTGAATAACCGGCGTGTAATATTTGTGACCGTAAATATCGGTAAAACAGTACATGGCGTCGTAGTCCATATCGCCGATATCTTCATTTGCGATTTCCAGCTCGGACATGCTGTCCTCGATGGTTATCGTATCGCCGATGCTGAAGGTTTCGGTATTGCCGTCCGCATCGTACCCGTCGCATATAAAGCCGATCGTATCGCCCGGATTCAGGGCGGTGATGTTCTTGGCGGCGGTATCGGTCTCACCGTTTACATAGTCATAGGTGGCACCGGCCACATAGCCGTCCGGGTTTTCCGAATCGAATACGAGGATCAGGTCGGCCCGGCTGCCGTTGAGCGTAACCGGCACACGGCCCGTGATGGAATAATCCGACTGGTCGCCGGTCGTCGCGATCCGGAAATACGAGACGATGTTGTCATTGATGGCAAGCCACGTCCGATCCTGCGGCTCGAGCAGGTTTCCGTCCTCATCGAAATCGAAAACGTTGTCGGTGCCGAGGTTGTAGTAGTATTCGCCGTCGCTGGCATAGACGCACAGGTCGATCGACTGCACGAGATCCCACTGATCCTGCGGCAGGGAGATCACCTGATTGCCGCCGCTGCTGGTCCAGGTAAGCGCGGAGGCGTCAAAACTGTTTTTCGACAGATAGTCGGAGACGCGGGATACATCCAGCGTGTCTGTCAGGAAACGGGTGTTGTCTGCGTTCAGACCGTCAATGCTGCTGCGGTCGCCGGAAAGCCAGGTGCTTAGCAGGTCGGCAACGGCCTCGGCGTTGTCTGGCGCTGCCTGGGAGCCGGCGCTGCCGGCCTGGCTGAGCAGCACATCCAGCAGGGAACAGGAACTGTTTTGTGCGACGATCTGTCCGCTTGTCTCAAGCGAGGCAAATTCCTGGATGCAGCGCGTATAGCCGTCGTCCATGCCGATATTTTCATACGTATCCACCATGCCGTCGACGTTCGACATATTTTTATACGGGAAATAAATGGAAAGCCCGTAGGAATTGACCATGTCATCCGATGTCCTGTTGTACTTGACGGTGCTCAGCAGTGCCTGCGCGAGTGCCTTGGAGGCGTCGGTATTCAGCCGCTGCGCAAGGTGAACGAGGTCGATCTGGTCAATGCCGTAACCGGAGGCAAATTCACGCGTCCCGCTCCGGGCATCGGAAACTTTCTGGTAGTCATCGCTCCTGATCAGATTGGTCGTATCCTCCGCAAATGAGGTCAGCGCGGATGGAATTGTCCCGGCAAATTCCGCGAGGTCTGTCATCGAGAGCGTGGAAGACTGTCCGCGGCAGGATGATTCGCAGGCGGAAGTATAGGAATCGATGATGGTTTTGCCGAGCTCGAGCGTGCTGACCGAGGTGTCTCCGCCCAGCTGGTTCAGCCAGTCCGTGTAATACCAGCCGGTGCCGGGCTCCGTCTCCTCGGAGGCGATCAGGTAGTCGGCATACGGTTCGGTTACCATGGCCGTCTCGACCGTGGCCATCAGGCAGGCGTCAAAGCCGATGAAATCGAAGGTCACGCCGCCGTCGCTGAGGGCCTGGGAAATGCCGGCGAGGTTCATGGATCCGCTTCCTTTGTTTTTCTCGTCGTAGCCATAGCCGCTGAGCGAGCCGCCGCCGTGATCCCACAGGATCAGCTCATTGCGGTCAGCCGGATAGCGCTGCGCCGTCCACTGAATGAATTCGGACAGCGTGGCCGGGTCTGTCATGTTCTTGCTGCCCATATCGTCGGCGATGCAGTTCAGCGCACCGCCGCGGATTTCATAGATCTGGTTGACCTCGCTGCTGATGCCATCGGTCTGCCACTGCCGGCAGCCGCCGGTATAAATAATGACGTGGACGTCATCGCCGAACTGCGCCGCCTCCATCTCACGGATGTCGCGGCTTGCCATGCCGCTGCCGGATTCCAGGTCTGTGCCGCACATGTAGATCATGACGGTGGCGGTATTGCCGCTGCCGCTGAGCACCGTGCGTTTGGCACGGCTGCCGTCCGCCACAGAGGTGTTGAGCTCACCGGTATTGTCGCTGCCGTTCATCCAGCTGCCGTAGGTGCCGGTGCTGTACTGCGAGGCAAATTCACCGGCGAGATTGCCGTAGAAATCCCCCGTGTCTGTGTCATTGCCGAAGTGTCTGCCGATGATGAAGCACACAATCAGAATCAGGACAAGCAGGCCGAAATGCGTCCGGCCGCCGCCGCGCAGCATGTGTCCGCCGCCGCCTCTGCCGCTGCCGCCGGCCGGGCCGTTGACGTGCAGGCCGGAACCGCCTGTCTTGATATGTTTCTCTCTCCTTACGGGTCCACCGCTCATTTTTTCCTCCTCCTTTTTGCAGGTTATAAAAATAAAATCTTCCGGTGCTGTCCGGAAGATTTCTTCTGATTAACAGGGGCAGATCAGGTCTCAATGTTCCCCTTGATATAGACAAAATGATCATCCAGCGCCTTCGCCGCGGCGTCATAGTCGCCGGCGCATACAGCCTCTACCAGTCTTCTGTGCGTGTACTGGAAATCCTGAAATTCGTCCGGTCTGCGGTATTCGACGCTCGACCGCGCCTCACTGACAAATTTGTTCATGATCTGGTTGAGCGCCATGAAATTCGCGATCACGAGCCGGTTGCCGGATGCCTCCACGATAATATAGTGAATCCGCAGATCGCTCCGGGCCTGTTCGTCACGGTCACGGCTGTTTTCCATTATGCGGAGCTGGTCGTACAGCTCTTCCTTCTGCTCCGGCGTGATATTGCCGCAGGCAAGCAGTATGGCCTGCCGCTCCGCGGAATAGCGGAATTCCCGTATTTCCCTGAAAGACATCGCATCCAGTGTGTACATCATGGTCATCAGTTTCGTGAGCGTGTTGTCAAAATGATCGGTGATGTAATTGCCGCTTCCGTGTATATTCGAGACGAGTCCGATCGATTCGAGGACGTTCATGCCTTCCCGGACGGCACCGCGGCTGATGCCGAGCATTACCGACAGGCTGCGCTCCGGCGGAAGCCTGTCGCCGATGCGGAGACGGCCGCTCAGAATCTGTTCCTCCACGTAATCGATCACTTTCTCATAAGGCTTGTTGTCTCTGCTATCCATTACTGCCACCTCACAATGCTGTTAACTGAATTTTAGCATTGATAAGTCCGGAACACAACCGCACCATATTATTTGTGATTATTTTCCCTGTTCGTGGTATTATGTATATAACCGGGTCCGGCCGCAGACGGCCATTTCCGGTGCAGAGCATAATATTCCGCAAGGCGGTTTTCATACAGGAGGATAATGGAATGAAAGACTTCAGCGAACTTAAAGAGCTTGTCAGAAAAAAGGGATTTGGTACGGCTTTATACGGCAATGTCAATGGTACACCGGTTTATCTTTCAAGAGGCATCCGGGAACTGTATCTCGGCAGTGACGGGATCAGTGAAGTGACGGGCGCCGTTGTCCGTTTTCTGAATGGCGATTTCGGCAGTGCGGCGCAGTTCGGCAAGACAGGCAAGGCGGGTCATGAATACGGACGCTACGAGATCTGCGATCTCCCGTGCTCAGATAGAGAAGACAGCGGCGTCTGGGTGCACAGAGCGGAAGATGCCGTAATTGTATATTTCAGCTTCGAACGTTAACCGGTGCCGCAGCACCTTGCTGATATGGCAGCCGCGGCCGATTGACTGTCCTGGATTACTGACCGCAGAGAGGAAATACGATGAATAAATCAGAGACTGACAGCCGCAGCAGTAAGAGACCGGCGCGCAGCGGGCGCGGCCGGGGAAGACCGGAGCGGCAGAAGAATTTCAGAAAATATATGCGCCGTCTCAGGCGATGGGTCCGCAATTTCTTCGTGGAGCCGGAGCCTGTCTATAAGGTGCTGATGAGCAACGGCGAGGTCCAGAAGCGGCGCAAAAAGCCGCAGAAGCGCTGGGTATCGTCGCTGATTCTGCCGGCTGCGCTCTTTTACGAGGAGATCGTTTTCAATCTCTCGACAGTCGGCACGCTGAGCTTCGGCAGAGTCCTGATGATTCTGCTGTTTTCCGTTTCCATCGGCTGCCTTTTTTCCTATTTATGCGGCTTTTCGGCAAAACCGCAGCGCAACAGGAACATCCGGACGCTGCTCATGGCGGCCGGCGCGGTATTTTTTACCGTGTGGTATTTCAGCTACCGTCATTTCCTGACGCTGAACGGGCCGGGATCCGCCGGCAGTGCGGACGTTTCCTATGATGATATGGCGAAGCTCATCTTCAGCGGCAGCGGACTTCTGCATATTCTGCTGTTTTTTATCCCGTTTTTGTCATACTGGATTCTCGGGCCGAAGTTTGACAAGGCGCGCAAGGCGACGGCGCTGCACCGCGTTCACCTGGCTGTGATGATTCTGCTGACCTACGGCCTGAGCATGGCCGCGGTATACGGAGGCGGCTATGGCAAGGCCTACAGCAGCGGCTATGAATTTCAGACGGCCGTGGGTGATTTCGGACTGATGACGGGTATCCGCAAGGAGATCATGATCGGCCTGCATATGATTGAGCCCGGCACCGGGTCGGATACACAGACCGCCGACGCCGGCAGCGAGAGCGTGATGGATATCGACTTTGCGTCGTTGGCGAAAGAGGACACCGGCCTTTACAAGGTGCTCGATACCTGGTGCGCTTCGCAGACACCGTCAAAGAAAAATGAATATACCGGCTATTTCAAGGGGAAGAATCTGATTTTCATCACCGCGGAGGCGTTCAGCAGCGAACTGATCAGTGAGGACCTGACGCCGACCCTCTACCGGCTGGCCAATAAAGGCATTCAGTTTCAGGATTACTATCAGCCATCGAGCGCCGGCGCCGTCGGCGGCGAATACGAGAACCTTTTCGGGCTGATGCCGACGGATGGCACCTCATCGATGGATGATATCGTGGATTACAATAACTATTTCACGATGGGCAGTCAGCTGAACCGGCTTGGCTACTGGGGCAAGGCCTATCACAACAGCGAGGGCACCAACTACAACCGCGACAAAACCCACAATGCGCTCGGCTACTCCGAGGGCTTCATGGCGATGGGCAGCGGCATGGAACAGTATGTCACGCAGCAGTGGCCGGAGAGCGACCTCGAGATGATCAAGGGAACGCTGCCGGAGTACATTGATCAGGAACATTTCAACGTCTACTATATGACGATCAGCGGACACAGTTCCTATACACCGGACGGCAACGCGATGACAATCAAGAACTGGAACCGTGTCGCGGACCTGGACTGCTCGGATACGGTAAAATCTTACATCGCCTGCAATCTGGAACTGGAGGATGCCATGTCCTATCTGGTCAGCCAGCTGGAGGAAAAGGGCATCGCCGACGACACGGTGATTGTGCTGAGTTCCGATTCCTATCCGTATGGGCTGGACAGCACGTCGGCGCCGGGCGAGATGACGAATCTCTCGGAGCTGTACGGGTATGATGTCGAGAATTACCTGCAGCGCGATCACAGCCGCCTTATTATCTGGAGCGGCTGCCTGGAAGACCGTGACCCGATTGCGGTGGACAAGCCGACAAGCAGTCTTGATATCGTGCCGACACTTTCGAATCTGTTCGGTACGGAATGGGATTCACGGCTGTTTCCGGGACGGGACGTATTTTCCGATGCGGACCCGCTCGTCTTCAATATGAACTACGACTGGAAGACAGACAAGGGCACCTACATTGCTTCCACGCAGACCTTTACGGCGACCAACGCGAGCGAGGCGATACCGGATGATTATGTGAGAAATATCAACCGGCTCGTTCACGCGAAGATCGATTACTGCACGAATGTGCTGCGATCCGATTATTTCGGCCATCTGTTCGGCGGCGGCTCCAAAGAGACGCAGGAGAGCGCGGCAGCGGCCGAGGTGGAGACAGAGACCGTCAAGACCCGGACGGAAGAGGAGATGGCGGCGGATCAGACGGAAACGGAAACGGAATCCGAAACGGAGACGGAAACGGAAACCGGGACAGAGTCGGCGTCAGAGTCAGAGACACAGGACGAATAAGAATCCGGCCGGCGTCGGCGCCACAGGACGAATAGAATCCGGGCCGGAGCCGCAGGACGAATAATAAAATACAGACCGTATACCGGCAATGCCGGTATACGGTCTTTGCGTATGACGGGCATGCCGTCAGTCTGTGGTGAAAGTCCATAAGGGGCGTAGTTGCCGACGAACCCCAAAGCGACTCCCAAGGTTTGCACCGTGAGGTGC
>OMWM01000016.1 GCA_900314775.1 uncultured Eubacteriales bacterium
ACAGAACCCCGGATGAAATCTTCGAGGAGGAAATCGACCGAATCTACCAGGCTACTGCCTAGCGGAGGGTGTCCAACTTGTTGTTGCAATTTAGGAAATTTATTAAGTTAAATATATTTAGGTATTGTATATCTGCCGCCGCTATTGTAAAATGGACTTTGGAATTATTGAAAGGACACAGCTTAATAATGAGTAAAATAGTAATTGTAGCTGAGACAGGTTCGGACATTTCACCGGAGCTGGCGGCGCGTTACGGCATATATCTTGTTCCGATGCACGTCATGTTCGGTGATGTCGAGAAGGATGATGGTTCATTTTCGACGCAGGAGATTCTGGACTATTACCAGAAGACGGGCAAGACGACCTCGACAAGCGGATGCAACGTCGAGGATTTTGTGAAGGTGTACGACCAGGTGCACCGCGAGCACCCGGACAGCCAGATTCTGCACCTCGCCTACTCCGCCCAGACGACGGTATCCTATGAGAGCAGCAAGATCGCCGCGCAGGACAGAGACTACGTGACGATATTCGATACGAAACAGGTATCGGTCGGCCAGTGCGCCGCCGTCATCCGCTCCGCACAGCTCCTTAAGGAGCACCCGGACTGGGACGCCGCGCAGGCGCTGCCGGAGATTGAGGACATCTGCCGCCGCACCCACATGGGCTTTACGCCGACCAACCTCGACTTTCTGCGGGCGGGCGGCCGCGTCAATAACGCAGCGGCTCTGATCGGCAATATCCTGCACATTATCCCGATGATCGACATCAAGGACGGTCTCCTGATCGCCGACAGAAAATACCGCGGCTGTCTGGAGAAGGTGCTGCCGAAATTCATCTCCGACTACACAAAGACCTACAACCTCGACCGCAGCGTGCTCTGGGCGAGCCACACGGTCGGTTTTGACCCGGCTCTTAAAGAGCTGGTGGAAAAAACCGCTGCCGACCTCGGTTTCCGGAAGGTCAACTGGGGCTTCTGCCTCGGCGTCATCACGAGCCACGGCGGACCGAATGCGTTCACCATCGCGGGATTTTCCAGAAAACAGTAAGCATTTTCTTCCTTTACAAAAAGGCGTATGGAAAATTTTTTTCCATACGCCTTTTTTATTTAGCTGCTCAGCCCTGAACAGCTCTCTTCTCTTTTCTGCTGATTGCTTTCTGAATCACAACCATACCGATGACGAGTGCCAGACCGGTGATATCGGTAACGGCACCAGGGATGATCAGCAGCAGGCCGCCGACCGCCGCCATGATGCGGATGACCGGATTCATATGCGCGTAGCAGTAGCCCTCCAGTGCGGAGGTGACGCCGAAGATACCGACCATGGAGGTAATCGCGATCAGAATCAGATTGCCCGGTGTGGTATCGATCAGCAGCATCTGCGGGTTATAGCAGAATACATACGGTACGATAAATACCGCAATCGCCAGCTTTGAGGCGGTGAAGGCCGTCTTCATCGGATTGCTCTTCGCGATCGCCGAACCGGCGTAGGCCGCCAGCGCAACCGGCGGTGTGATGTCGGCAACGATACCGAAGTAGAATACGAAGAAGTGGGCAGCCAGGATCGGAACGCCCATACGGATCAGGATCGGTGCTGTGGTCGCCGCCATAATGCAGTAGTTCGCCGTCGTCGGCACACCCATGCCGAGCACGATGCAGCAGAGCATCGTCAGGACGAGAGCGATGATCAGGTGGGAACCGGCCACGCCGACAATCGCGTTGATCAGGTCGTTTGCCAGACCGGTCATCGTGATCGTACCGGAAATGATACCGGCCACGCCGCAGGCTGCACCGACGGTGATTGTGCTCTTGGCACCTGCCTGCAGGGCATCGACAATCTTGTACGGTGTGATCCTGTTTTCCTTGTCAAAGAGGCTGACCACGATGGAAAGCACGATGGCCAGCGATGCGGCTCTCTGCATGGTCATGTAGTTGCCGGAAACCCATACAACCAGCATGACGAGCGGCAGGAGCAGGTAGCTCTTCTTGATCAGATTGCGGAATTTCGGCAGCTGCTCCACCGGAATACCGTTCAGATTGAGCTTCTTCGCTTCCAGATGGACGGAAATGAAAATGCCCATGAAGTAAAGCACGGCCGGCAGAATCGCCCTGCCGATGATATCGGAGTACGGAACGCCGACGAAATCGGCCATCAGGAAGGCCGCCGCGCCCATGATCGGCGGCATGATCTGACCGCCGGTCGAAGAAGCCGCTTCAACCGCGCCGGCAAATTCCGGCTTGTAGCCTGTCTTCTTCATCATCGGGATGGTTACCGAACCGGTTGTAACCGTGTTGCCGACGGAGGAACCGGAAACCATGCCGCACAGCGCCGAGGAAATAACGGCTACCTTGGCAGGGCCGCCGGCGAAACGGCCGGCAATGCAGTTTGCCAGACTGATGAAGAAATTGGAAATACCCGTTCTCTCCAGAAATGCGCCGAATATGATGAAGACGACGATGTACTTCGAACATACGTTAATCGGCGTCGAGAAAATACCTTCCTTCGTGTAGAACAGGTTCCGCACGAGATACCGGACACGTCCGAAAAACTCCGGATTGGTCAGTCCGTACGCCAGCGCGTACACCAGGAAGAACGCGGCAACGATCAGAATCGGCAGACCGACGCAGCGCCGCGTCACTTCGATCAGCGCCGCGATGCCGATGATGCCGATGATGATCTGGTACCACGCAAACCGCGTGCCCTGGTTGACAATCGCGTTGGCATTAAACGTAAAATACAGGAAAGCGCCTGTGCCGACGATCATGAAAATGATATCGCCGACCGGCATGTAATTGATCTTCTGCGTTCCCTTTTTCGCCGGATAGATCAGAAATCCCATCATGATGATCAGGCCGAGGAAAGACGTCAGGCGGATTTCCTCGAGGAACGTGGCAAACAGCGTCACGTAGATGCACCACAGCGAAAAGGCTGCCAGAATAACGGTGATGATGACTTTCGGTTTGCCTGTCCAGATTCTCGTGTTGGACTCGCGGTCATATTTGCGCATGACCGTCTCGATATCCTCGTGAATCGAGTTGTCATCCTGATCGACAAAGGTATCGTAGTTGTTCAGCTTCTTCTCCTCTGCCTTGTTGATGTCATTTTCCTTCTCGGCAAACTCCTGGTTCAGTTCTTTTCTGTCTTTTTCACTCATCCGTCACGCCCTCCTGTTCCTCCGTATTGACCGTAACGCCGTGATCGGCATAATATGCCGCCGCGCCAGGGTGATAAGGAACGGTCGTTATACCGGCTGCGTTTTCGATAGTAAGCTCCGAACCTTTTGCATTTTCTTTGGTAATCTCGTCGACATGGTCAAATATGGCCGCCGTCAGATCGTAGACCGTGTCATCGTCCTCATTGGCATCGACAACCACGGTTGCCTCCACGGCAATCGTCTGCGTATCCTCGTCCTGGCCCGGATAGGTACCGGCCGGGATCGTATACGCCTCGTAATACGGACACTCGGACAGAATCTTCTCCTGCAGATCGCCGTCGATATTGATCAGATAGACGCCGTTGGTCGTCGCCAGCTCGGTGATCGCGCTGGTCGGCGCACCGGCTACGATAAAGGCCGCGTCGATCTTGCCGTCCTTGAGCGATTCCTTGGAATCCTCGAAGGACTGGTACTGCGGCTTGATATCCGAAAGTTCGATGCCGGCGCCGTTTAAGACATCCAGCGCGTTGAAATAGACACCGGAACCGGCTTCGCCGATCGACACGCTCTTGCCCTTCAGGTCTTCGACGGATTTGATATCCTTATCCATCGTGATCAGCTGGACTGTCTCGGCATACAGCGCACCGAGTATGCGGAAATCGTGCGTCGCGCCGTCATCCTCGAAGGCACGCGTACCGTTCCATGCATAGGTCAGCACGTCCGACTGGCAGAATCCCAGCTGGAAATCGCCGTCCTGAATGCTCTGAATGTTGACCTTGGAACCGCCGGTCGATACGGCCGTGACGCGGACATCTGCATAATTCTTCATATATTGTGCAAGAACGCCGCCGTAGGAATAGTAGGTGCCGGCGGTGCCGCCGGTACCGAACATCATTCTCTTCGAACCGCCGCCGCAGCCCGTCAGGGCAGCTGCTGCCACCACTGTGAGCACAAGCGCCAGGGCTCTTCTCAATCCTCTTCCCCTTCTTCCCTGTAAAGTCTCATGTAAAGCGCGTCCGCCTGCAAAGTGAGCGGACGCAATTAATTATATCATTTCCAGATACGATTATCACCTTCTTTTGCATAATTTTCGCGAAATTATGCAAAAAGTACTTGTCAGTAGGTAAGATTGATCACAACGATCTCGCTGATGGACCCGATGCGCACAGGTGCGCCGTAGTAGCCAGCGCCCGATGTGACGATCGTGTCGATGCCGTGCAGCTTCTTCAGGCCGTAGACATTTTCGTGCGCCATCGCGGAAAAATATTTTCCCGGAAAAATCTGCCCGCCGTGCGTGTGGCCGGCCAGCACGAGGTCGGCGCCGGCTTCCGCCAGCGTGTCAAATTCATCCGGTTCATGCTGCAGGACAATGTCGGGGCGATCCGCCTCTGTCTGCCGCAGAAGCGCGTGCGCACCGAGGCGGGTGCCGTCGCCGCCCGGATGCATCTCATCCTTCCGGCCGGTGATCTGCAGATCGCCGACCGTCACGGTCTCATCCTCCAGCATCGTAAAACCGCTGTTTTGCAGGAACTGCTCCATTTCTTTCGGCCGCTCCGGCTCCTGCACCGCCATCGAGACGCCGCACAGCAGCGGCTCGTCGACATCATGATTGCCATAGACTGCATATTTTCCGTCTCTGGCGGTCATACCGGCCAAAATGGCGGACTGGGTGTCCGGGTCCGGGATGCCGTCGTAGCTGTTGTTGAAAAAATCTCCGGTGCATACAATCAGATCCGGATTCTGCGCGTTGACCATATCCACGGTTTCCTTAAGCTGTTTTTCGCTGCCGTTTACGCCCAGATGCAGATCCGAGAGCAGCACAATTTTCTCCTGCCCGTGCACCTTGCTGCTTTCCGAAAGGTCAATGTCGTATTCCGTCAGGTGCAGCGTATGCGCATTGCATGCGCCGTACAGGTCGGCCAGCCCGCAGAACGAGCAGCTGACAATCAGCAGCACCGCGCACGAGGACGCTTTCGGCTCATACAGATAGCCGGTCCTGTGCTTGCGGATGCGCCGCAGTATAAAGGCGGCCAGCATGAGTCCCGTCATCGGCAGGAAAAAGGCCAGCCACTGATTGCTGACGGCGATCATCCGGCTGCGCGCATAGCCGCTCACAGGCATATAAAGCCCGGCAAACGGCAGCGCGCCCATCACGGCGCAGAAAATTCCGGATAACACGGCCGGCCACACATGCCGGCTCAGCTTGTTCAGCCAGTAGCCGATCTGGGCCGTGCCGAACCATATAAAAAGTGCGTAGAAAATCGCAAATATTCTGCCTGACATTTATAATCTGATTCTTCTTCCATTTACATATTTTCCCCTCAGCTGCCCGTTTTCCAGATAAAAATACTGTTCCAGGCGGTCGCGCAGCGTATGCCTGTGAAAATCCTGCTCGTCCTCTTCAATTACCAGTGCGTCGAACACATAGCCCTCCTCGAAAGAGCCGGCCTTGCCGAAAAAGCTGCCGCCGCCGCATGTGGCCATGTAGAAAGCTTCTTCAAAGCGCAGCGGTTTAAGGCTGCTGTCGACGCAGCGCCAGCGCAGCTTGGACACGCCGACCGCATCGGTCACCGCCCTCATCATCGAAAGGTTCGCCCCGCCTGCGATGTCGGTGCCGAGCCCGACGTGCATGCCGAGGTCCAGATAGCGGCGAACCGGTGCGATGCCGGATGCCACATTGACATTCGACTGCGGGCAGTGCGCGATATAGACGCCTCTCTCCCGCATCAGCCTGACCTCCTCATCGGTGCTGTAGACGCAGTGCGCCATGACTGTCGGGACACCGCCGCCGAACAGGCCGACGCGGCTGTAGGTCTCACCGTAAAAGGCTGCATCCGGGCAGAGCTCGTGCACCCACTCCACCTCGCGCGGATTTTCGGAAAGATGGGACTGGACGCCGATGCCGGTATCCCGCTGCACCTCGCCGAGTCTGCGCATCAGCTCATCCGTACAGCTCGGCGTAAAACGCGGCGTCAGGATCGGCATGGTGCGGCAGTACCCGCGTGATTTCACCTGTGCAAGCCAGCTGCGCACATTTCTCTCCGCTTCCTGCGCGCTCCCTTCGCGCAGAAAGTCCGGGCTGTTCCGGTCCATGCTGACTTTGCCGGCCAGGGTGACCAGCCCGCTCCTCTCGAGATGATCCATCAGAATCAGCGTCGCCGGCACATGCATCGTGCCGAAAATGACGGCACGCGTCGTCGCGCTGCGGCGCAGATCACGCACGAAACGCGCATACACCTTTTCGGCGTAGTCCGGATCGGCAAATTTCGCCTCTTCCGGATAGGTGTAGCGGCTCAGCCACTCGATCAGCTCGAGGTCCATGCCGGTGCCGCGGTAGCTGTACTGCGGCGCATGCAGATGCAGGTCAACAAGACCCGGAATAATCATCGCATCGCCCTGGTCGTACACCGGCAGATCGCGAAAGCGCGCAGGCACCTCCGTGAAAACGCCGCCGCTCACGCCTCTGTCGCAGACGAGATATCCGTCCGGCACGGTCTTAAGCTCCGTCTGCGTGCGGCTGTAAATAATATTTCCCTTCAATATAAAGCTGAAAGGCAGGCGCATCTGATACCAGACAGCGCCGCCGTGCACGGAGGAAGAGACGCCTTCATTGATAAAGCCGAACTGCTCATAATAATGGATCTTCTCTTCCTTGCAGGTAAGCACAAGTCCCTTGCGGCCTTCTTCCTGCGCGCTCTCGATCAGAGCCCGGATGGCCATCCCCGCAAGCCCGCGTCCGCGGTACGGCGGCAGCGTATTGACGCCGAAAATCATCTGCCAGGCACCATTTTCGTCGTGCATCTGTGCATTCTCATACATTTCATCGGTGAGGTCCGGCTCGTCGGTCACAAAGCCATCGGCGAAGCTGACCAGTCTGCCGCCGAGAAATACCAGCCGGAAATGATTTCCATAGGAGCGTATGCGCTTTGCAAATTCCTCCCGCGGTGCGGCCTCTGCCGCCGGAAAACATGACTGTTCCACGCCGGCTATCAGATCAAGGTCCTCCGGCCTTGCCTCACGTATTGTAATATCGCTGTCCATATCCGCCACCTGCTTTCCTGATAATAAACATTTCTATGATGTCATTATAGCAGGAAAATCCGCAATTTACGAAGCGGCATCGAGGTAAATATCGAATTTGCCATATGAAAGCAATATGATATATAATATCGTTGTTAAGTCTGTGACGATTAATAATATTTTATGAGGTGATTTTATGAGCAGTATAGAGAAACTGAAGGAAGTCGGTCTTACCGATGAAGAGATCAGCGATATGATCGGCAAAAATCCGGCGATCAAAGATATGGATGATAAGGATATGAGCGAGAAGCTCCGTTTTCTGATGATGCTCGGCTGCAACGACCGGATCATGGAAGGCATCCTGACCGGCAACCCGATGTTCCTGACCCGCAGCATGGATGAGATCAACGCGCTGACGGACCGTCTCCGCCAGATCGGCATCGTCGACCTCTTCTCCGCTTTCGATGCGGACCCGAACCTGCTGAGCAAAGAGGTCATCGAAGTCGATGATTTCCTGTACCGCAAGATGTATGAAGGCAGCAGCGTCGAGGAGATCGCGGACCTGATCCGCGAGGGGCTGATCGACGACCCGAACGTCTGATATGAAATAAGACAGAAAATTCCATTTCCCTGCCGCCGGGGAAATGGATTTTTTTTATCTAATAGTTTTTTACTCTCTCCGTCTCCGCCCCGACCTTGCGCGTAAGGCCGATAGCATCCGTGTAGGCGATGATCATGCGGGCACACTTGCGGCTCGTGCCGAAAAGCGCCCGCACCTGCGAATAGCTGATGACCTCTTCCCGCTCAAAATGCTGCCGCACCGCGGTCTGCACCTCATCGAGATAGTGCTGCATGGTCCAGACATCATCGGTCACCTGTCCCAACGTGCCTTCCTGCACCAGTATGCGCAGGATGTCCCGCACGTTTTCGAGGTCCCGCTCCGGCAGGCCGAGCTCCTTGAGGGTCAGCAGATGAAAACCGGCTTCTTCGTAGGTCTGCATCAGAAACTGACGCGTTTTCTCATAAAATGCGTCCTTCTCCACGGCAAATCCGGCCGGGCTGATCAGGCCGCCCCTTTCCTGGATTCGCTTCTCCTGCACCAGAATCCGCAGGCAGTCATCAAATACATTTGTCTTCACGCTCTTCATGAAACGGCTGCGGATTTCCTCTTTCGGTATGCCGGTGCGATACGGATGCGCCGCGTGGACGGCGGCCCATTCACGCACGATCTGCTCGTAAAAGACAAGCGACTGCCCGCGGTCCCAGAGATAGATTTCCCTTTTCATCCGCAGCACGTGCAGCGTCCCGTCCTCTTCGAGTTCCTCCAGATACGGCATCAGCTGCGCCTGCGGGCAGGCCATGCGCCGCGCAAGCTCCGCCAGCGCCAGCGGCTGAATGCCGCCTGCCGCCACGTGCAGCGCGCAGACATCGGCCATCGATCCCGTTTCTTTCTGCGCAAGTTCGGCAAGCAGCGCCTGATCGAAGCGTCTCCCCTGCCGCGGCTGCGGCTCCAGCACGGTGCCGCCGCCGACCGTAAAGACAGGCGAGTAAAAACGCACGACAAAGCGGTCGCCGCGCCTGACAACGGTTTCTTTCTCCAGCATGAGCCTTGCCAGACCGCTCTCACCCGGCTGCAGCTGCTGATGGTCGAGCAGGACAGCCCGGCATACGAGCCGGTCGGTGCCGACATACAGGTGAAGGCGCTCGCGGCTGCGGATGCTGCGCCCGGCATCTGCCAGAATCTGCAGGCGCACATCGATGCAGCTGGTTGTATACAGACTGCCGGGCGGGGCGACCACGTACCCGCGCCGGATTTCCTTTTTATCGATGTCGGCCAGATTCAGCGCCGTGCGCTGGCCGGCCGCGCACTCGGCGGTATCGCGGCCGTGCACCTGAATGCCGCGGATCCGGCAGGTTCTGCCGAGCGGATACATCTCCAGCACATCGCTCCTGGTAATCGTGCCGGAAAGGAGCGTGCCGGTCACCACGGTTCCAAAGCCCGGCATCGTAAATACGCGGTCGATCGGAAGCCTTGGAATCCCGCCGGCATCGCGCGGCACGGTCTTCGCCGCCTCCGCGGCAATGACCTCCTTCAGCTGTGCAATGCCCTGTCCGGTAACCGAGGAGACACGCACCAGCGGCGCATTTTCCATGATCGTCCCTTTCAGCTCCTCGCGGATCTCCGCCTCCGCCATATCGAGCCATTCGTCATCCACCAGGTCGCATTTGGTCAGCACCAGTATGATATTTTTCACGCCGAGCAGCTCGAGAATATGCATGTGCTCCCGCGTCTGCGGCATGATGCCCTCATCTGCCGCCACCACCATCAGGACAAGGTCCATGCCGACGGCGCCGGCCGCCATGTTGCTGACCAGCTTCTCATGGCCGGGGACATCCACGATGCCGCACCGGCTGCCGTCGCTCAGATCAAACCAGGTAAAGCCCAGGTCGGTCGTGATCCCGCGCTGCTTTTCTTCTTTAAGACGGTCCGTATCGCGCCCCGTCAGCGCCTTGATCAGCGCCGTCTTGCCGTGGTCGATATGGCCGGCCGTCCCTATAATGATATGTTTCATGCGAGCACCTCACCAAGCATCTGCGCCAGCAGTTCGAAATCATCGTCCTCTATGGTTCTGACGTCGAGCCAGACGGCATCCTCCCTGAGCCGGGCGATGACCGGCACGCGCAAGCGGCGCATCTTCTGCTCCAGTTCCTCCGCTTTCAGATTATGCGGATGCAGTACGACGGCGCGGCTCTTAAGCCGTTCCAGCGGAAAGGAACCGCCGCCGATCTGCGACTCGCAGGGGCGGACTTCAATTTCTGCCGCCGGGCAGGTCTTCTTAAGAAGCTGTGCAAGCCTGCCGGCGCGCTGCGCCTCGGCCTCAGCACCGGCCGTGATCATTTTCAGCACCGGAACCGTCCGGAGCGCTCTTTCCGCGGATTGATACTCCCGCAGGACATCTTCGAGCGCGGCGGCTGTGAATTTGCCGATCCGCAGCGCACGCATCAGCGGATTTTCCCGGATTCTGTCGACATACTGCCTGCGGCCGATGATCAGACCGGCCTGCGGGCCGCCGAGCAGCTTGTCCGCACTGAAGCAGACGAGATCGGCTCCCTGCCGGATCAGTGCCTGCACCGTCGGTTCCCCGCGCAGGCCGTACTGCGAAAGGTCGATCAGCGCACCGCTGCCCAGATCCGCGATCAGCGGCAGGCCTGTCCGGTCTGCCAGCGGCCGCAGCTGCTCTACGGAAACGCTCTCTGTGAAGCCGACCACCGCGTAATTGCTGGTGTGCACCTTCAGAATCGCCTTTGTATTTTCATTTACAGCCGCCTCGTAGTCACGCAGATGGGTTTTGTTCGTCGTGCCGACCTCGGCCAGATGCGTGCCGCTCTTCTCGCAGACATCCGGCATGCGGAAGCTCCCGCCGATCTCCACGAGCTCGCCCCGTGAAATGACGGTCTCGCCGCCCCGGGCCAGCGTATCGAGAATCAGCAGCACGGCGGCCGCATTGTTGTTGACCACAACAGCCGCCTCCGCGCCGGTCAGATGCTGCAGCAGCTCTTCAATGCAGCTGCTGCGCCGGCCGCGCCCGCCGCTCTCCAGATCGTATTCCAGATTGCAATAGCCGCCAAGCGTCCGGGCCGCCTTCTCCGCGGTCTGCCTGCCGAGCGGTGCGCGCCCCAGATTGGTGTGCAGTATCGTGCCCGTCCCGTTGATGACGCGCCGCAGATGCGGTGCGAACATGGCTTCAGCACGATCTGCAATGCGCTCTGGCAGCGAGGCGATTGCGCTGCGGACGGCCTCTTCCTCCTCCGTCTCCCGTATAAAAACGCGCAGGCTGTCCGTTTCCTCGCGGACCGCCTGCAATACACCCGTCCGGCCGTACAGCGCACAGGCTGTCCGGACCTTTTGACTTTGCAGGAGCATATCGACCTTCGGTATGCTCCTGTACATTTCTTCTTTATTCATGAATGCTCCCTGCAAAATCATGCATGAAAGCGGATTTTACTGTCTCCCTGTGCGGCGGCATAGCCGACGATCGAGACCTTCGTGTCAAGACCTGCCCTGCGCAGATCCCGCATGATATCTACCGCGCAGGATTCATCCACGCTGAAGAGAAGGCCTCCGGAAGACTGCGGATCGTACATCAGATCGATGTAACGTTCATCGACGCCGCCGTAATCCGTCTCTTTCTCCGAATACTGCCTGTTCCGGTAGGCACCGGCCGGCACGAGCCCCATATCCGCATAGTCCGGTGCGTCCTGTATAAACGCAATGCCGTGCATGTAAAGGTCAATCGTCACGCCGCTTGCGCAGGCCATCTCATAGCAGTGGCCCGCCAGGCCGAAACCGGTCACATCCGTGCAGGCATGCACCGGATATTTCTCCAGAACACGCTTCGCCTTCTGGTTCAGCGATGCCATCACACCAAATGCCTCCTCGGCGGAGGCCCGCGATGCCATCTCCGCTTTCACCGCTGTACTTACAATTCCGCTTCCGAGCTGCTTTGTGAGAATCAGGACATCACCGGGCCGCGCGCCTGTATTGCGCAGAATCCTGTCCGGATGGACAAATCCGGAAACGCTGAGTCCGTAGACCGGCTCATCGCTCTGGATCGAATGCCCGCCGGCCAGCACCGCACCGGCTTCCTGCACCTTGGACGCACCGCCCGCCATGATATCGGAAAGGACGGACGTGTCCAGACAGGACGGAAAACCGACGATATTGAGCGCCGTTTTCGGCTCACCGCCCATCGCATAGATATCGCTGAGCGCATTCGCGGCGGCGATCTGGCCGAACTGATATGGATCGTCCACGATCGGAGTAAAGAAGTCAACGGTCTGGATCATCGCGATCTCATCCGTCACCTTGTAGACGGCGGCGTCGTCATTGGTGTTAAATCCCACAAGCAGATTGTCATCTTTAAATTCCGGCAGCTTGCCCATAACCTGGGCAAGGGTCTCAGGACCTAATTTCGCCGCTCACCCGGATGCTTTGGTCATCTGGGTCAGCCGGATTTTCGTGCGGTCATCCATACCGTAAACCTCCTTTCCTTCAATCAGGCGGCGCAGGCCGCCATTTTTCTATATCCAGAGTGTAGCAAACCGGAAAATATTTGTAAAGAATCACGCCTTGCATCTAAAAAAGCTGCCCTGCGGCAGCTCTTTTAAATGACCTTCCCGGTCAGTTTCATCTGGCGAAGGCGTGTGAGAATCGAACTCACCCGGGATGTACCACACCCCACACTGGTTTTGAGGACCAGGAGGCACACCAGTTGCCTTACCGCCTCCAAATCATCGCGGATGCCTGTCTTAAGCAGGTTTCCGGCTCCTTCATGATAGCATCCGCCGGATTGGCTGTCAAACCGGGGAAATATCTTTTCAGACCATGCATTCGGTGATGTTTTCCGGCTCGAGGCCGGCCTCCTGCATCAGCGCCTGCAGCGTCTCGCGGTCATCCGGCTGCGCACACCAGCACAGCCCGCATCCCGCGGAAATCGACTGCGGCACCGGAATCATGCGCCCCGGCGCGTGACGGCTTTTGCAGAGGTCTTCCATGGCCATCGCCTCCGTCGTCGTGTTAAACGTGATCACCAGATGCAGCGTCTTTCTGCGCATGCCTTACGGCCTCACAATTCTGCCGGCATGGCTGAGAATGTCGGCGATATCGTACATATTGCCGACCGTGCCCACCTTCACCTTGTCGGTCAGGCCGTAGAAATTCAGACAGGTGCCGCAGGTTATGATCTTCGTGCCGGCCGCCTCGAGGTTCTGCAGATCCTCGAGAGAATCCGACCCTTCCGTCGTCAGAAAAGCGCCGCCGTTGTAGCAGAGAATCGTATCCGGCACCGGGTCCACATTGGTCAGTGCGAATATATAGGATTTCATCAGCGCCTTGCCAAGCTTGTCATCGCCGGTACCCATCACGTTGGAAGAAAGCACGACGACGAGCGGGCCGCCGCCGCATCCCGGCGCCGCCTGCTCCTGCTGCTGCGCCTTCTCCGGTGTGACTTCGATCTCAATCTCGTAGGCTTTATCGCCTGTCTGGCGGCTGGATGCGGCAAAACCGTACCGGGCAGCCAGCTTGGATACATTGTTAACAGCGGTTTCGTTGTCCACCTGTACAATCAGCGTACCCGTTTCCGTAAACTCTTCAAATGCCTTTTTCGCGTTGACGACCGGCAGCGGGCAGGCCATGCCCATGCAGTTAATTGTTTTCTTCATGTCATATCGCTCCTTTGTATTCTATTCATGTTTCTTCTTCCCGGGCCAGTGCCCGGACGGCGCGGATGGCCGCATCCGTCTCTTCTTCCGTATTATAATAGGAAAAACTGAAACGGACGGCGCCCTGCTCCTTCGTTCCCAGCGCCTCATGCATCAGCGGCGCGCAGTGCGCCCCCGGGCGCACGGCGATGCCGTATTCCGTAAACAGCGCATCGCTGACCTCGCCGGAATCCCGGCCGCGGATGTTCAGCGCCACGATCGGACAGCGCAGCTTCGCTTCAAAATCGCCGTATACCGTAACGCCCGGTATGCCGCGTACGCCTTCATAAAAACGACGCATCAGGCTCTGCTCTTTCGCCTGAACCTTCCCGATTCCCGTATCCATGATAAACCGCACCGCCGCGCCGAGCCCGGCAATGCCATGACCATTCAGCGTGCCGGCCTCCAGCCGCTCCGGCATCTGCGGCGGCTGCGTCTTCAGATAGGACTGCACGCCGGTGCCGCCCGACAGGAGCGGCCTGATCTCAACGCCCGGCCTGACATACATCCCGCCGGTTCCCTGCGGCCCCATCAGTCCCTTGTGCCCGGTAAAACAGAGCACATCGGCCAGCAGCTGCCCGGCATCTACCGGCACCTCGCCGGCCGTCTGCGACGCATCGACCACGAGCAGCAGCCCGTGCCGGTGCGTAATCTCCCCGATCCGCGCAATATCCAGCATATTGCCGGTCAGATTCGAGGCATGCGTCGCCGCGATCAGCCGCGTCTGCGGCGTAATCGCCCGCTCGAAATCCGCATAATCGACCCGGCCAAGACGGTCCGCCTGCACGATGGTCAGCCCGACGCCCTGCTTCTGAAGCTCATACAGCGGCCGCAGCACCGAGTTATGCTCGAGCTGCGTGGTGATCGCGTGATCGCCCGGTTTTAAAAGGCCCTTTAAGGCAATATTCAGACTTTCCGTCGAATTGCACGTAAAAACAATACGCCGGGGGTCTCCGGCGCCGAAAAATTCCGCCAGAAGCGCTCGCACCTTGTAGATCGTCCGCGCGCCGTCCAAAGACGCGCCGTACGCCCCGCGGCCGGCGTTTCCCAGCTCACTCATCGCTGAGACGACTGCCGCTGCGACCTCTGGCGGTTTATGCAGCGTTGTCGCCGCATTATCCAGATAAATCATAGTCCACCCCTGCTGTTTTCTCCTTTCAGTATAAAGGCCGCCCCGCAGATTGTCCAGCTTTGAACCCCTGCCATATCTTAAAATATTATAATAATTATAAAAACGAGAAACAATATTATTTACAGAATTTTAATTGACTTGCACTATAATTTATAATATAATTCAGGCATAACAGTTAAAGTTCATACAAATGGAGGTGTTCCTATGGTTCAGATTTATGTTTGTGAGAAATGCGGCAATTGTTTTATCGTTGGCTACAAGACAGGATGTACTCCGGTATGCTGCGGACAGCCGATGACACTGGCCGTTCCTAATACCGTTGATGCAGCGCAGGAGAAGCATGTTCCGGTTGTTACCGTTGAGGGCAGCAAGGTTACCGCCAAGGTCGGCAGCGTGGAACATCCGATGACACCTGATCACTATATTGCAAGCATCATGCTTGAGACCGACAGGGCACTGCAGGTTAAGTATATGAGACCGACAGACAAGCCGGAGATGACCTTCATGGTTGCACCTGGCGAGAAACCGGTTGCCGTTTATGAGTACTGCACCAAGCACGGTCTCTGGAAAACCGATCTTTGATTACATACCATCAATCACAATGACTCCTGACATAATCACAGCCCGGTACCGGCTCTTCCGGTACCGGGCTTTATTCATGTCCGGAAATATTTACCTGTATAAGATTACAGCGCCTTGCGGTAGAGCTCGTAGCCGATGCCCCGCAGGTTGGCCGGCAGATCGCGCACGGAAAGGCGGATCTCATCCTTGACCGTCTCGTCCAGCTTTTCGTACGGGACCAGCTCCGGCGTCGTCTTCAGCTCGCCATTAAAAGGTCCGTACTGCCAGCCGGATGAGAGCTTGTCCTTCATCCAGCGCTCATGTTCAATTCTCGCCAGTTCCTCGAGAACCGGTCCGTACAGTTCGACGATCGTATCCCGGCCGCCCTCGAGAACCGGCCGCATCCCGATATCGAGATTGTAATCCTGCAGCCGTACGCCGATATAGCGGAACTGCGAATAATATCCTTCCCGGTAGAATTCGTCCAGCTGCGGCCACTGCGCCATATCCGGCTCCTGCAGCAGGCTTTCGATCTGCTGCTCGCTGCCGCCGCGCCGTCTGGCCGCTTCTATCCGGCGGCTGCACGCATTTTCATGGGCGATCTGTGCATATTTCTCCACCAGATCGCCGGCCATCTGCTCGAACGCCAGGCGCCGCTGGAAATCCTCGACATCCAGATGCAAATCGAGCTGCTCGTCGACCGGCAGACACGACGGCGTAAAACGATGCACCTTCGACAGGCGGCTCATGTCCAGAATGAATTCCAGCGAACGCGCACCATGCCGGTACTCGGAGACGGTCAGCAGCACCGCCAGCAGACTGCGGGACATGTTGATCAGCCCGCCCTTCTCATCGTAAATACTCGGCACCTTGCGGATAATCTGGCTGCGCAGCAGCATCGCCCGCCGGATGATATGGCTGCGGTCCGTCACGGACATCGGATTCGGTCCCTTGACATTGAGAATGCCCTTGAGGCGGCTCACGAAATCCGTGCCCTTGACCTTGCGGAACTGCGCCTCCTCTTCCTCGCTCGAAGGCAGGAAGTCATTGAAACAGGAAGCCGTCGCCCCGGCGAAAACGAAAACGGCGCCGTGGATCGGGCAGACACGCCCGTTCATCATATATTCCCCGTCCTGCATCGGTGCCAGAAAATACTTCAGCCAGCCGCGCGGCACACCGTTCAGTTCGGAATCAAATTCATCGAAGAAAATCAGAGGAATCTTGCCGCCTTCATACTGAAACGCCTCGCGGAATGATTCAAAAAGATCCTGCGGCGACGCGTACTGCGAAAGATTCAGAGAAATGATATTGAACCGGCCGCAGCTCATCGCCAGCTGCCGGAGCCCGAAGGATTTGCCGGAGCCCGGCGCACCGAAAACCGCAATGGAAAGCGGCCGCGGGAAATCGTCGTCCTCGACGTGATCAAACTGGAAAATATAATCATCCAGCAGCGATTTGATGGCGGAATAGTTCTCCACCTCGTCCTTGTCGACGGTCGTCAGCGCTCCGTAATGGCAGAACGGCACGTGGGCAAACAGCTCCTGCGGCCCTGCATAGACAATCCGTTCCGCCACGGACAGATAACCCTGATTCTGGTGCTGACAATATTCGTCTAAAATATTAAAAGGAGACGTCCCGGAGATCAGCGCCTTCTGGCTGCGCCGCGGCACCGCGATCCGGCACACCTCGCCCTTCTTCTCCTTGCGCAGCAGGTCCCGGTAGACGGCCTGCATATCGCAGTCCTCCTCGAGCGTATGCTGCTCCGGACAGCCCGGCATAAACAGCAGCGACCACTGCCCGCTCTTCTCCACCAGCGCACCCTGCGCGTCCAGCAGAATTACCATATCCTTCCGGTCACGCAGCGGCCGCAGCACATCATTGACAACAAGCTGCTTCAGGAACTCATCCACCGTCCGCTCATAGGAAACGCCGCGTGAAATCGGAAAGTCAAGCTGACGCAGATGCAGCATCTGCATCATCGGCACCGCGTCGTCTTCAAAAAATCCGGCAAGTGCCATACCTGGTTTATATTGTCTGTATTTCACAAGATCACTTCCTTGTCTTAGCTGAATATCCCCTCTCTTAATTTGCCGACTATGATACCGCGCCAACTTCGTTTTGTCAAATTATAGTAAAATTTCACAGATATTTGTGCATATTCCACAATTTTTTCTGCATTATGGAGCTGTACAAAATGACGGAAAGTGGTAAAATCTATTTTTGTCAAAAACATTGAATTTTGTATACAGAAAGAGGAGTGATTTGTTATGAAGAAAATGATTCCGGCAGCATTATGCATGGTATCGCTTGCGGCCGCCTCACTCACAGGCTGCAGTCTCAATTCCGAAACGGCGCAGAATCTCGCCGACGAGGTGACAGCCAATACCAGTGCGGTGCACAGCGCATCCGTCAATATCGACATGAATATGGACCTCGACTACGAAAGTGCCGGCATTTCCATTCCATTATCCTATAACGCACAGATGAGCGGCAATATCTCCAGAGACCCGTCCGCCGCGCATCTGACCGGCACCATCACCGCATCTTCCGACATCGGCAGCAGCAAAAATGAAGAGGAGATCTACTCTCTGACCGACAGCGGCACCAAAACCATCTACACCGGTTCCGATGGAAACTGGTATCAGACCGTACAGGAGATTTCAGGCAGCAAACTAGATCTGATTTCCGACAGCGGCCTCTGCCAGCTGATCGCCGATGCCGACCTGCACGGCGTCCTCGAAGAGGACAGCCGGACCGTCGACGGCCGCGAATGCTATGTCATCGACACTGCAATCAGCGGCGATACGCTCAGAGATGTCATGGAAGAATACCTGACGCGGCAGGATCTCTATCTGGATGACGTCGACTGGTCCGATGTCAGTGCAGACGCGGCGATCTGCATCTACAAGGATACGAAGCTGCCGGCCCGCATAAGCCTGGATTCGGATTTTTCGAACCCGTTCAGCATCGGCAGCAGCGACAGCACCGCCGTTGCCCACCTCAAAGCCTTTAACATCGAGTACACCTTCAGCGATTACGGCACGGCCGAAACGGTCAGCATACCGCAGAATATCATTGACACCGCCGGCAGTGCAGGCGCACAGGTCAACATACTTGAACGGGAACTGGAAGCAGAGACGCAGTAACAGACTGCCTGCCGCTTCTTTCTGCCGCAGCCTCGTGGCTGCGGCTTTTTTGTTTTCCGGGTGTCCCGCACTTTCATACTATGGTAAAATGGTGTTAAATGATCATTATTTGGGAGGAAACAGTTATGAAGAAGAAATCAGCCGCATTCCTCTGCCTTGCGGCCGCTGCCGCCCTGACTTTTGCGGGCTGCGATTCCGGTTCATCCGGCACGCAGACGCAGCAGACACAGGAGACGGAGATGACGGCGCAGAGCCTGGCGGCAGAGATTGCCGATCACTGCGCGGATGCCGGTTCGGCATCGCTCACGCAGAAGCTCAGCATGGATGTAAATATTGCCTACGGCGGAACGGATTATCCGATCAGCATGAGTTATGATTTTTCAGGTGAGACGACGAATGATCCGCTTGCCCTGCACATGACGGGTAAGGTGTCGACCACGACTGCGGGCGAGACCACGGATATGGACAATGAGGTTTACAACCTGGTTGACGGTAATACGGAAACCATCTATTCCAATCAGAACGGCGCCTGGTATAAGACGGCCGTCGATATCAGCGATCAGAATATCACAGACTTTTTAAACACCCGTCTTTACCGCTCCATCGCCGACGGCGAGGTGGATGCCGATCTCACGGATGAGACCGAACAGGTCAATGATCAGGACTGCTATGTGATTACCTCTGATCTCACCGGCGATGTACTGCAGGATATTCTCGCCGATGTCATGTCCGAAAACAGCATGGATACCTCCTCAATTGACTGGGCGCATATCAAGGCACCGATCCGGATTCTTGTCTACAAAGATTCCCTGCTGCCGGCGAATTTCACGCTCGATGCCAGAGAGCTCGGCACCGCGGTATTTGCCAGTCTCTTCGATCAGGTTTTCGGCAGCGGCAATTACGAGACGACCGTGAACAGCTTTACCGTCGAATACGGTTTCAGCGATTTCGGCAATGTCGACCCGATCAGCGTTCCGGATGATGTCATCGAAGGCGCTGTCGATCTGGACAGTACGGAAGAGACGCAGATGCAGTAGAACCCGGATCGGCCGGTGTGCTATAATACAGAAATAAAAATAACAGCAAAGGATAAGAGGCTCAGATTATGAAACTCAGTAAACTTTTTGAACGTTCAGATTATAAAATTCTGCAAGGCAGCCTGGACCGTGAAATCACCGGCATCAGCCTGAACACGAAGCAGGTGGCAGACGGCAATCTGTTTATCTGCATCAAAGGCGCGCGGTTTGACTCTCACAGCTGCCTGCAGGAAATTGCCGATCAGGGAGCAGCCGCCATCGTGGTGGAACGGCCGCTTGCACAGTGCGGCCCGCTCGATGCTGATGTGACCGTGATCCAGACCGCTTCCACGCGTATCGCGGAAGCACAGATCGAGGCAGCATGGTACGGCCATCCGGCCGATCAGCTGACCACCATCGGCATCACCGGTTCCAAAGGCAAGACGACAACCACCCATATGCTGGCTGGCATTCTTCGCTGTGCCGGCCGCAAAGTCGGTGTCATCGGCACAAACGGAGCGGAAATCGGCGATGAAATCCACGAACTGGCCAACACCACGCCGTCAGCGGATGAGGTGCAGATGTATCTGCGGGAGATGGTTGACAAGGGCATGGATACCGCGGTGATCGAGTGCTCTTCTCAGGGACTCAAGCAGTACCGTGTCGGCGGTTTTCAGTTTGACTGCGGCATCTTCATGAATATTTCCGAAGGCGATCATATCGGCCCGAACGAACATCCGGATTTTGCCGACTATCTCAGATGCAAGGGACTGCTGATCAAAAACAGCAAGCAGGGATTTGTCAACCAGGATGACCCGAGAACAGCCGAGATGCTGCAGGACATTGACACGCCGGTCATCAATTTCGGCCGCACGCCGAAGGCAGATTATTATATCAAAGATACGCGGAAAACATTTCAAAACGGCATGCCGGGCCATACCTTCACTGTCGGCGGCCGGCTGGAGGATACATTCTATGTCAATCTGCCCGGCGAATTCAATGTGGATAACGCGCTCGCTGCCATTGCCGCAGCAGATTACCTGAAGGTGCCGGTACAGGCCATGAAGGACGGGCTCGCGCATCTGTCCATCAAAGGACGTTTCGACCTCGTCTATAAAAGCGACGATCTGACCGTCTGCGTCGATTTCGCGCACAACGGTCTGAGCACCCGCAACCACCTGGAGGCCGTGCGGGAATACCATCCTAAACGGATCGTCTGCGTGTTCGGTGCCGACGGCAACCGTTCCAAAGACCGCCGTTATGAGATGGGAGAAGCAAGCGGACGTCTGGCGGATTTTTCCATCATCACGGCAGGACACAACCGCTGGGAAACCTTCGACGCCATTGCAGATGATATCCTCGTCGGCATGCATAAGACCGACGGCAGGTACATCGTCATTCCGGACCGCAAAAAGGCCATCCGCTATGCCATCGAGCACAGACAGCCGGGCGATTTCATCACAATCCTCGGTCTCGGCCATGAATCCTATCAGGAGGAAAACGGCGTCAAGTACCCGTACAGCGATATCGAGACGGTCAAAGAACTCACCCGGGAGCTGATTCCGGAGAAAAAAGACTGAAATCAAAAAAATGCTTTCACATTCTTCCTTGCGGAAGATATGTGAAAGCATTTTCTTTGCCTGTTTATCAGAGTACAAGTGACGGTGCGCTGTAAACGCGGCCGAGAAGCTCCTGATTCAGTGCATACAGACCCTTGGCATCGAAGCCGAACAGTTCGTACTTCTTGATAAGATCTTCTGCATTCTTCTCTTCTTCGCCCTGCTCCTTGACGAACCAGTCGAGGAACTGCATGGTTCTGAAATCGTTTGCTTCATTGGCTGCCTTGTAGATGCCGTTGATCAGCGATGTGACGTACTGCTCATGCTTGAGTGCGGCGTTCAGCGGATCGATCGCTTCCTTCAGCTCAACATCCGGCTTTGCAATCGCCTCAAATGTCACCTTCTCGCCGTTATTGTGCAGATAGGTACGCATCAGCATCGCGTGATCACGCTCTTCCTGCGCCTGCACATCATACCAGTTGGCAAAACCATCGAGACCTACTTCATTATAATAATTGGAAAAATCGAGATAAAGATATGCGGAGTAGAATTCCGCATTGACCTGCTCGTTGAGCAGTCTGGCAACTTCAGCATTCAGCATAATATAACCCTCCTTATCATGCATTGCTTCAATAATATCAATTCCTATTTTACACCATATTTATAAAATAATGCGGTCCGTATTATTAAGATTTCATAATTCTTCTTATTTTGCCTGCGGAATATCGCCGTGCCTGAGACGATACGAAAATGAAGACGGATGGTTCCGGCCGACAAAGGTATAAAACAGGACGGAAATGACATTGAACACCGCCATGATCGTATACATATGGCCGTAGCCGACCGCATCGATCAGCACGCCGGCGACCGCGCCGCCGAGGCCGATGCCGATATCGTACGCGCACAGGAAAGTGGAATTGGCCGCGCCGCGCCGCTCCGGAGGCGCGATCGCCACCGCCATGGACTGCAGCGCAGGCTCGAGGCCGCCGAAGCCGAAGCCGGCCAGCACCGCCGCGAGGAAGAAGGTCGCCTTGCCCGGAACCAGTCCCAGCAGCAGCACCGCCGCCATCATCGCGAAATTGCAGGAATAGACGAAGATGCCTTCGCCGTGCCTGTCGGTCACGCGCCCGGCTGTCAGCCTGGTCAGCAGCAGAAATACCGCCATCACGGTGAAGAACAGGCCGCCGGAAGGGAGATTGGCATTCGCCGCATATTTGGCGACGAAATTTTCCAGTGCGCCGTAGGTAAACAGGAAACTAAGTGCCGTGACGGATGCCGGCAGGGCGTCCCTGTCAATCATCCCCTTCAGTGAAAATTTCCGTTCCACGCGCTGCGGCTTCGGCACGTGCATACACAGCAGCAGCACGATGCTGACGGCCGCGCAGAGGAAGGCTGCGATGAACAGCGCGCCGTAGCCGACCTTGTTCATCAGTGCCAGGCCGAATGCCGGAGCCACCGCTGTCGCCATGGCAGTTGCCAGGCCAAAATACCCCATGCCCTCGGCAAAGCGCTCTTTCGGAATGATATCCGTCGCCACGGTCGCCGTCGAGGTGTTGGACAGCGCCAGCGCCGCACCGTGCAGCATACGGCAGATAAAAGCGAGGTACAAAACGGCCAGGAACAGATAACCGAGCGGCATCAGCGCCATCAGCACCAGACCCGCCAGCAGTACGCCGCGCCGCCGTCCGGTATCCAGCAGCCAGCCGATCACCGGCCGCAGCAGGATGGCGATAATCGAAAAGCCGGCCGTCGCCAGCCCGGCGACCGTATTCGAGCCGCCAAGGTATTCAATGTAAAATGGAAATGTGGACAGAATCATCAGATGATTCATGAAAACGAGAAAATTGATGAAGATAATCAGGACAAAATCCCGATTCCAGAGCCTGACCTTTTCCGGCCGCTCTGCCGTCTTCTGCACTGAATCAGACATATGAAAAAATCCTCCTGTACAAAAAAAAATAAGCTGATGGGTAAATCCGCAATCGGACTTACGCATCAGCTGCTCACTGCTTTCTGTACTATAGCACATTTTGCTTTTTAATGTAAGAATTTTTTCAGATGCCGCTCAGATAAGACCAGGTATAGGTACTGCCATCCGCAATCGGCGCAAATCCGTTCAGATAAGCCGACGGGTCATCGGCCGTCTCACTGCTGCTGCGAACGTGCGTCGATGGGCCGAAGAACGTGATTCCGCGCCCGTCTTCCATGGTCCAGGTGTAGGTGTCACCCGGCTCAAAATCCGTCATCTCACCTGTTGTCAGATTAAAATAGGCGTGACGCACATTGTTCCAGAAAGACGCGTCACTCTGTGCGCTCTGAAAAACGTCCAGATAGGATGAATCGTTTAAACTGCCGATCTCGCAGTCATCCCAGGTCGTATCGATCTCATACCACTGCCCGTCTTCGAGCTGCACCAGATTCCAGGAATGCGGTTCCATCTCCGCCGAGCCATCGCTGCCTGCCGAACCGGCCTGTCCGCTCACCTGCGCGACCGTCAGCCCCGCCCGCTGACAGAGGTACTGATACGCCTGCGAATATCCCTCGCAGACCGCTGTGCAGGCCTGCCCGCGGCTGTTCTCCACGAGAGCGCCGTACGCCGTGTATCCGTAATCATCCGGTGCGTTTTCCGCATCGGCATCCATCGTCTCGTACAGATCGGTATCGTAGGTCACCATATCGATCAGCTTATCGTGAATCTGCAGCGCGATCTGCGAATCCGGCTGCGAAAGATCGATCTCGGAAAGAAAAGCATCCGCCGCATTCTCAAAGGCCTCCGCCTCCGGCTCGTACTGCGCATACGATTCGGAAAGCTGCATGCCGACCTCATAGGCTTCCTGCGCTCCATCGTAATCCTGATAGGTGTAAGTGATGGATCCCTGACCGGCAAACCAGAAAAATTCCGGATGATCATTGTAAAGCGCATAGATCGCCAGCCGCCGCTCCGTCTCAAAATCCTCTGAGGACGGGTCCACAGACAGGGAGACCGTGATCACCTGGCTGTCATCCGAAGGCGTCTGCAGCAATGTCAGTGCCGCATCGTAGATCGCCTGCTCTTCCTCGGTGATCACCGTATAGTAATAGTCATAATACGGGTGCAGATCAGCACTGTCCGCCGCCGTCCGGCTGCCCTCCTGCTGCTCCGCCTCCCCCTGCTGCGCTGCCTGCTCCTGCGCGGCGTCCTCCTGAGATGCGGTATGCGGCAGATCCAGACAGCCGCCAAGCGGCAGACACGCCGCCAGCAGCAGAATATTAATCAGATATTTTTGTTTTTTCATCTCTTTTCTCCCAGTGAAAGTTGACGATAAAGATGCCCAGGCTGACCAGTGCAAGCGCCGCTACGCTCGATGCCCTGAACGCCTCGCCGCTCTCGTTCAGAAACAGCGCAGACAGCAGCACACCCATGATCGGGTTGACAAAACCGAGCGTCGATACCGTGCTTACCGGATTGTATTTCAGTAAAATGCCCCAGAGCGTATACGCACCGGCGGAAATAAAGCCCATGTAAAGAATCAGCGGCAGACAGGCCGCCGATGACCAGACGAGACGGCCGCCGAAGGCCAGTCCGATCGCCGTCATCACAAGGCCGCCGAAAAAGAACTGCCACCCGCTGAGGGTCACGGGGTCTTCCCGTGCCGAAAAAAGTTTGATCAGGCACCCGGCCAGCGCGCTGACAAAAGCCGCCAGCAGCATGGCGCCCTCTCCCTGCAGCGTGAAACCGCCGGCCAGCGCCGACAGGGACCCGCCGCTCACGATCAGAACGACACCGGAAAAACCGATAATTGCCCCGATGACCTTCTGCGCATTCAGCTTCTCAAAATGGAAAACGGCGACCGCCAGAAAAATGGCGAAAAACGTATTGGCCGCGTTGAGAATAGATCCCCGCACGCCGGAGATATGCGCGAGCGCCATATAGAAAAATATATACTGCAGCACCGTCTGCGTCGCCGCCAGCGCCGCGATGCAGCCGGCTGAAGATTTCTTCGGTTTCAGAAAACGGTGCGCCAGCAGCGAACCGGCGATAATCACCATCACGCCGGCAATCGTGAACCGGATGCCGGCAAAAAGGATCCGGGAAGCCGTGTCATCCGCCGCCACTTCAAACAGCTTATAGCCGATTTTGATGGCCGGTGAGGCACTGCCCCACAGCGTGCAGCAGAAAACCGCCGTCAGTATCACGACCGGCAGCCGGGTCCAGACATTTCTCTTCTGTTCCATATTTTAGTCATTCCTTTTAAGACTGCATTTAAGTCATGTCACATTTTTCTCCCAGACACGGTTCACACCGATATGCAGACTGTCGGCATATTCCTCCAGTGCGCGCATGTCCGCAGGGTCCATCTTCAGCTGCACGGCCTGCGCCGCATCCTCTGCCTGCCCTGCCGCGGTGACGCCGACAATGGGCACCGCGCCTTTGGCCGCCGCCCAGGCAATGGGAATCTGCGCAGGCGGCACATCGTAATGCCCCGCAATCTCCGCGATCTTCTCATTCAGCTTTGCATAGCGCGCCATCACCGGATTGCAGTTGCGTCCGCGGCCGGACCCCGCCGGCATCGGATGGGCTTCATCAAACCGGCCGGTCAGCGCGCCCTGCTCGAGCACCATGTAGGCGTAAAAGGTGATGTCATGCGCCCTGCAGTATTCCAGAATGCCGCGTCTTTCCGATGCGCGGCTCAGCAGACTGTAATGATTCTGCACGGCAGCCAGGCGCAGGCCGTGCTCCCTTAGAATCCGGTCCGCCTCGATAATCTGCGCCAGATTGTGATTGGAGACACCGATCATCGGCGCATCCGGCCTTCCGGCAAAATACTGTGCCGCCGCCCTGGTCCAGCGCGGCGCCTCCAGCGCATTGTGCACCCAGTACAGATCGAAACGGTCAAGCCCCATGATCTCCAGCTGATGCCTGTACGTATCGCCGAAAGGAGATGCCGACTGCCGGCAGGCATGCTGCGGCGTGAATTTATCTGCTATAAAAAAGGCATCGCGCGGATATCCTTTCAAAAACCCGGCCAGCGTGCGCTCGGCGGTGCCCATGCCGTAGACATAGGCGGTATCCCAGCAGCGCAGCCCGAGCTGCATGGCCGTCTCAAAGACCGGCCGGAGCTCTTCCGGCGTATGCGCCGCACCGAAGGTGCCGTCATTGCCCCAGGCCCAGGTGCCGCACGCAGCCTTCACATTCATGCCTCTTCTCCGCCGAAATGGCGCTCAACAATCTTCACGGCATTTAAAATGCAGTTGTCGCACGAACACAGCACCTTGCCGGTCGTTACGCCCTTGATGTCCCCGCAGATCGTGGCCCCGCACATCTGCTCGAATTCATCGACAATCGTCCTGGCGATGCCGCCCGTCGGCATGCCCTGCGGGCTCATCATAGAAGCGGCCGCCACGGCGCCGACCAAAGCACCGCATGTTCCCTTCATGCCGCCCATGCCGAGGCCGAAAGCCGATCCGAGCTGCCGGAGCTGCTCCGGCGTCATGCCCATGCGGTCCGCATAGGTCAGAAGCACCGTCTGGCAGCAGTTATTGCCGGGTCTGCACTGTTTTGCTTTTTCTTCTCTTGTCATTTATGAATCCTCCTGAAATCCGATGGTATATGACAGATTATATCATATCCCTGTTATTGTAGCTTGATTGTTCTCCGATCTGAAAATATACTGGGAACATAATCACGAAGGAGGCCTGCGCATGGACATCGATAATCTGAAAAGGAAAGCGAAATACCGCTTTTCCCATGGTCTTTTTCACAAACGCACCTTCGTCATTCTGTTTGTCCTGAGCGCTGCCGCCGACATTTACACCGTATTCCGGCTCGCGTCAGCTTTGCGCATGCCGTGGCCTGCGGCCGTTCTCTGCGGCGCAGCAGCCTGTCTGCTGCTCTATGCCGAGATGATCTCGCGCTACCGCCAGCAAACCACGCGGATTTACCGGCTTACTATCTGGGCAGCCGGCCTGTACACGGCTTTTCTCATCCATTTTCTGATTATTCTTGCCGCAGCCGATCTGGCATTTCTGATCCCGAGGGCACTCGGATACCGCCAGGTGCACCGCTATTTTACCGGGGCGGCGGCTGCCGCGGCGCTGCTTTTCACGCTTGCCGCCTGCCATCATGCCTATGACGTCAAAATCGTGCGCGAAAAGCTGCCGGAAATAAAAAAATGCGGAAAACTCCGCATCGCACTGCTGTCCGACCTGCACATCGGTGCCGTCATCGGACCGCACTATCTTCGGAAAATCGTCCGCATGACTAACGAACTGCATCCCGATCTTATCGTCATCACCGGCGACCTGTTCAACCACGCAAAAGTACACGAATGCGCCGACCCGGCAGCGGCAGCGCAGGCACTGTCCGGCCTTGAAAGCGCCTTCGGCACGTACTGCGTGCGCGGCAACCACGACCCGCAGCTGAGCGACCCGGATTTCCAGGTCTTCCTGCAGCAATCAGCTATCACGCCGCTCGATAACCGTGTACAGACGGTCGGCCCCGTCACGCTGATCGGCCGCACCGGCACAAGGACCCAGCCCGGCCGCACGCCGCTCGCCGAGCTGATGAAAGCTGCCCCGCCGCAGCAGATGACGATCGTCCTCGATCACGATCCATCCGGCGTCCGGGAAGCACAATCATGCGGCGCCGATCTGGTATTATCCGGGCACACCCACAACGGCCAGTTCTTCCCATGCAATCTGTTTGCGAAGATCGCCTATCCCGGCTGCCTCACACACGGCCATACGGACCTGTCCGGCACGCACCTGATCGTCTCCGGCGGCACCGGCTTTTTCCAGGTACCGGTCCGGACCTTCTCCGACAGCGAGATCGTCTGCATCGACATCACGGATCGCTGATCAGAAAATGTCCGTGCCCTCTGCGACGACGGCATACTGCTCCTCTACCATCTTCGTGAGTTCCTGCGCGTTTTCCTGCTTGCCGTTTTCAATCCATACCTGGAATACGCCCACGAAAATACCGGTGCAGATGGCGAGAAAATACTTGTAATCCCGCATCCTGTCGCGGCCCGGCGCCTGTTTTCCGTTGTATTTCTTATTCAGATAATCCAGCACGATCGAGCCGTTATTGTAAAACGAATTGTAGATGATATCGCTTCTCCCGCCGCTCAGCAGCACTTCGATCATATGGCTCCGTTCAATCCAGAACCGGAAAACATAGCAGACCAGGCTCTCATGTTTATCATTGTCGCAGGCCTGCCGGCAGTAGTCTGTCAGCACCTGATTGAAAAGCTGGTTGCATTTCCAGTACAGGATGTCGATCATCGAATCAAAATTGCGGTAAAATGTCGCACGGCTCACCGAGGACTCTTTCGTGACATCCGATATTGAAATCTTGTCAAAATTCTTTTTCTCCATACACCTGAGCAGGCCCTGAAACATCTGCTCCGAAGAGCGCTGGGCCCGCAGGTCGGATTTGATATGATACATTTTCCCTCCGTATCCGCTATTGCTCAAGTCCAAGCCGGCTGTTGATCTTGTCCACCGCCGGTTTATAATCATCGATGCCTTCCAGCGCATCCTCCATCAGCTCTTTCTGGCAATCGGCATAATCGTCCAGTCCGGCCTGTTTATACGCCTTGTAAAGAAATGCCGCATTGGTGTACTGGGCGATCTTTCCGCATTCTCCGGCCTGTTCCTCAAAATCCGGCTGATCTGCATGGAAATTGAAATAAGATGAAACCAGCGAACCGAAGTCTTCATATTCAATAGTGTAGCTCATATTCTCGTCGCTGAAAAACGTCGACCTGGTATAATGCAAATCGTTGATCAGTTTAAATGCCGTCATGGCAAGGGCGATCACCATAATCACAATCAGCACATTCATAATCCGCACAGCCGGTCTCTTCGCCGCAGCGCTGCTTTTCCCGCCGCCGGACCTATTCTTCTGTTTCATCCGCATACTGCTGTGCTCCTTTCTCCAGCAGGGTAAGGATCTGTCCCTGCGTCATGGATTCCATATTTTCCAGTTCATCATCCGTCATGCCGAAATATGTCACGAAAACCGCTTTGATCTGCGACTCCCCGATCTCTCTCACCTTCGCCGTGATCTCATCATTGTCTTCATAGTCATATTCCGATTCGGTATACTGATAAAAATACTGCAGGTCCTGTGCAATCATGCTGACCTGGCTTGCGGTATCATCGTCGTTCCTCGAAAAAATAATCTGCTCGCAGCAGCTCATGATATCGCTGTACTCCTGCGATGCCCGGATCGCCGCTCTGTAGCTCGTAAAATCAGAAAGATCCGACATATTTATCTCGTGCAGGTCGCCGAAACTGGCCAGTCTCTGCAGATCGCCGCTTTGCAGATAGGCATCCATCTGCGCCGTGGCCTCATCGGCATTCTTCTCCGCCTCTCTCTGCGTCATGCTCTCGCTGATGTAATAGGCGTTTCTGTCTGCCAGGTGGCAGATCACGATTGCCGCAAACAGAATTGCCAGAATCACCGCACGGGTAATAATGGATGAATAGCCGCGCACTTTCGTCTGCACTTCCTGCTGCGTCTGTTCAAATTCATCCTCGAAGCGGTCCATATCCTGTATGTGCTGCATGGCCGCCTTGTTCAGCGCGCCGCAGTAGGGACAATAACGGTCTTCCAGTTTTATCTCCGCTCCGCAGTTCTCACATTTCATTTCTGCATCTCCTTAAGCCGTTTCTGACATTGTTCATAGGACGGAACGCCGCCGTATTCCTTCAGATCATCGGCAAACTGCTTCTGCAGCTCAGGCGTCGTCAGAAAACGGGTGTTCAGATCATCGATATAGGCATCCTTGCGCTCATCCACATAAGCGACGTCCTGATCAGGCGCATCCGAGTCATACTGCACGCCTGCGATCTCAAGTTCACAGTACATGACCTCCGCCAGATCATTTGCATCCAGCGGCGCTTCCTTCTCCTGCTGCCAGTATTCATCCACTTCCTGCATGGCATCCAGGGCATAGCAAAGCCGTGCGTGCTTCCAATGATAAATGTCATGATCCTCTGAGGCTTCTTGATAATACGCGCACATGGCATCGTAATCGCCGGCCTCATAATAGGCATCAAGCTGTTTATAGCATTCCTGAACTGCCGTATAATCTGACTTGTGCTTATTCACCTCGTTTTTGCTGTACGCACGCCAGATTCCGAAAGCCAGCAATACCGTGCCCACTATCAGAGCTATAATCAAAACGGCGCGGCGGACGCCCCGGGCAGCACTGCCCGCCAGCTGCTCACCGCTCCCTTTCGGCAGATTCCGGAGATTTCTGTTTATCTTCCCGATTCTGCCCAGGTATTCCTTTTCCGCTGCCTCGTCATTCTGCGTGCCGCAGTACGGGCAGCAGGTAAGCGAGGCATCATATTCCCCGCCGCAGTTCGGGCAGATAATCTTCGCCGATTGTAAAATGAAGTTGGACATCTGAATAAAATAAGGATCCATGGCAGGATTTTTGGTAGAATGTTAATTACCACAAAAAACTATCTACA